>JAJZFJ010000263.1 GCA_021805395.1 bacterium | reverse complement strand
CTAGCCATAGTTCATCCACCTAATCCATCCCTCCTGTTAGGGGGTGTAGCTGATGCCACACAGGTGTGGCAAGCTGGCGAGACGCAGTATAAACCTGTGGCATTTCAGCTCACCCCTTCAGAAGACAGTTATCTCCACTATGGAATTGGTACGCAAAAGTTTAGAGGCGAACAGGATTTTTTACCCCATACACATCCAGTACAAGTGTGGTGGAACACCCGCGAACGATGGATAATCTGTGTGCAAAGCGGCTCTAAAGATCCTAAGCGGCCAGATATGTCAACCGGAGATGAAGTGGTGGTGTATATTCCACGTACCCGTAACAGGGAGCGAACATTTTGGGAGCTGACTTCTGCGGACGATTTCCATGAAAGCTGGAGAAGTGCAGCACTTCCCGGACATGTACTGGATGTTCGCATAGGCGATCCAAAGAATGATGGTCATATTGGGATGCTGGTGCTGGTGGAAGATCCTGAAACATCTAAACGTACTCTCATATTCTATACTCCCACCGAACTGCATAAAGTCTTTTAATACCAGCTTAACTGAATGACGCCTCCACTTTGAAGTTTCAGGGTTACTGAAAAATAGAGTTATCTGTAATCTCACTGAAGTGAATATATAGATGAGTATAAGTGGGAATATGCGTCCTCAAAAAAACGCAATCATTACCTGGCGGTAACAAGGGCTGATGCTTATCAGAAGACGCCACGCAAGAGCACTGTTTTTGGATGATATTGTTTGCTTACTTACCCAGATGCAGCATTTAATCTGGTAGCCATCCCTCTTCATTATTTTGAGTATTGCATCTTCTTGTGAAAGTTATGTAGCACAATAGTTATTATGATTTGAGAGTAACTGGTATCCCAAAAAGCATCATCGTACAACTGTAGCTGATGCACTATTCATTTCTATGATCTGCAGTGCCTGAATAGTAAATGGATGAATATCGGTCAGGCTAGTGTTGCTCAATATCTTTTGAAGTGCTGGCGCTGTTCTGGTATCACCCAGCTTCGCAGCCACCTGTGTTAGGATAGAAAGACGCATCCTGTCTTTAGATTTAAGCAGAATCGACAGCTGTTTTATCTGTTTCTCGTCCATTAAGGCGCTGCTGTTGTTTTCGAGGTAGGGAAGAAGAAAGAGTGTAGACCCAAAACTTAACCTGCGTATGATTTCATGGCTATGATCAATCCATTTAAGTAACTCTGGAATCTGATTGGGCCTGCAGCGAACGTGGCCTTCGGTTATTTTTACTATCTTTGCTTTATAGTTTTTGTGGGCAAGATGTAAGAAGATAACACTGAGAAGCAAACATGCATCAATTGCGATCCATATATATAGTCCGATTTTATCTATGCTGCTCACTGCACTCACCGTACCTATCACCATGAAAAAAGTGAAGATGAAGGTCCACATACTCAGGCGATCATATCGATTGCTTAGTTTATTCCAGCGTATCATATTGGTGAGTGACTGGACAAGATCGGGTACCGCCTGTGGATTTTCCACGATAGGACCAGGCTTGGAGGGAGGAAATGCCCCCCCAAGATGCAAGGCAACAGGTGTGTAGATTATATGTTCCTGGTTGTTCATTACTGCCCCCACTCTTTAATCATAATAAATATTAGTTTGCAAAGAATACCTGATATCAGAGTGAATTCATTCAGTTTCAGTCGCCCAAATAAGAATAGTACATAACACTTACTTCTATACTAGTAATTGGATAACCTGTTATTTAGCTGTGTTACTGGATTTGGATGTATATAGAATATTTTTGCATTCTGAAAATTTAACATAACCTTAATATCAAGCTAGTATAATCACAAGCAATGGTCTGCCAAATGAGAATTGAAAAGGACAAAAAGATGAAAAAATGGAGAAAGCAACGCAAATTCCTTCCACTACTTCCTATGGGGTTGTTATTGCTAAGTGGCGGCTGGGTACTGCATAACTCAAGCACCGCGGAAGCTCAAAACCCTGAAGCAGTATCTTATAAAGTGGTGGGATTACAGAAAGACGGTTCCTATATTGTGCCAACAGGGCAGACAATTACACCCGCGGGCTCTGTTCATCAGTTCAACGGTCGTCCTGTGGACATGGCACTCTCGCCAGACGGCAAAATACTGGCACTACTATTGCCTACAGCAATACGACTCTACGATACTACTTCTAACGCATTTATTGGTCCTGCCATTCATGGGCGCCATAACTTTGGTGGCATTGTGTTGTCACCCGATGGATCACTTCTTTTCTCTTCTGCCTCCCTCCGTAATTCGGATGGCAAGAATGAGGGTGCTATTGAAGTAGACAAAGTGGGAGCAGGTGGTAAGCTTACTCCCGAGAAACCAATTTTCATTGAGCTGCACCCTACAATTACCCCGGATACCAGGGCTAAAGGCTCAAGCCCATGCGGGCTAGCCATCGCACCAGATGGCCGCACTCTCTATGTATCTCTTTTCGATAACTCCACCGTTGCCGCAGTCGATCTCACTTCCTATAATCCCTCGACTGGCACAGCAGCCATGACACAGACCGACACAGGCAGTTCACCAGAGGCAATTACGGTAAGCCCTGATGGCAAAACGCTGTATGTGGCGGACCGAGGAGGCAGGGCACCCGAGCAGGGCGATACTGTAGATCACGAAGACCCTGTTGTCGTCAGCCCAGCGTCCTATAAAGCCAGTACAGGTGAGGTGACAGTGATCAACACTGCTCTGGCTGTCTTCGATCCAGCCCATGCTGTGACTGCTCAGATTTCAGTTGGAATTCAGCCCACAGCCCTTGCTCTATCCAGGGATGGCTCCAGGCTGTATGTGGCATGCTCAAATAGTGATCAGGTTTCAGTAGTCGATACAGCTACAAACCGTGTGGTAGAAACCATAAACACGAGCCCGGCACCCGGGCATCTTGGTGATAGCAGTCCTAACGGACTGGCTGTATCTGGTTCAGGGAACAGACTGTTTGTTTCGCTGGGAGGCGACAATGCTGTGGAGGTGCTGAAACTTGATACAAAGGCAGGCGGCACGGCTAGTCATACTTCCATTCAGGGTCTTATTCCTACAGCGTGGTTCCCTATAGATGTCGTTAGATCCCCTGAAGGTAATAACCTGTATGTTGCGAACAGCAAAGGTTATGGATCGCTTGGTGCGATGCGCCCGTTCCATGCCGATCCTGGAGCACCTACACCGGCGCAGGGACCTGGAGGCGTGATTGGTCCCGCAGGGGGAGCACTGGGACACAGCGTCTATAACGTGGTGGGATCTCTTGGCGTGGTGGCTGTACCGGATGATTCGGATCTTGAGCAGGATACACAAATTGTATCCGATGATGACCACTTTGATAGAATGGCAGACGCTTTGAAGCCTGTTCAGGACCCTTTCTGGTCACGATTTAAACACGTGATCATGATTATTAAGGAGAACAGAACTTACGATCAGGTTTTTGGAGATATGCCTACTCCTCCCGGTACACCCGGGGGTGATCCTAATCTGGTAATGTTTGGTGAGAACATTACCCCTAACCATCACGCTCTTGCAAGACAGTTTGGTCTGTTCGATAATCTCTACTGTTCAGGTGAGATTAGTGCAGATGGACACCATTGGGTAGATGAAGGATTCGCAGACGACTATGATGAAAGAGCATTAGACCGATATCCAAGATCGTATCCATGCTGCGGTACAGATCCGCTCTCTTTCGCAGGCACCAGGTTCTTATGGCAGGCAGCCATGAGGCAGGGGATAAGTTTTAGAGACTATGGAGAGTATGGTCCCCTTCCATCAATTGCCCGTCATGCAGATACCAGTTATAACAAGCCGCTCCCTATTACAGCAAGCAGAAGTGAAGATGTGAACCATGCATTCCAGTTCATTTCAAATGTAAAGAAGCATGGTCTCGCTCAGTTAACTTATCTCTGGTTTCCAAATGACCATACCTCTGGTCTGGATCCTGGTGCATTCAAGCCTGAATCGGATGTGGCTGATAATGACCTTGCTCTGGGAATGCTTGTGAGTTATATTTCTCATAGTAAAAAATACTGGCACGATGAACCAACTGCAATATTTGTGGTTGAAGACGATGCTCAGGGAGGGTTGGATCACATCGATGGTCATCGGACGGTTGGGCTGGTAATTAGTCCGTTTAACAAACCTGGACAGGTCAATAGCAGCTGCTATAACCAGCTAACCATGGAAAGAACCATGGAGCTAATGCTGGGTATGCCTCCGCAGAACCAGTTCGATGCAGCAGCTGTGCCGATGCGTAATGTGTTTGAAACTAAAGGTGATTTTAAACCTTACAACGTGAGAAAAAACAGGATTGCGTTAAATCTACGTAATCCGCAAGCTGTTTCGTTAAAGGGAAAAGCCAAATACTGGGCCGAGGTGGCATCGCGACTTAACTTCAAGGCACCTGATTTGGCAGACCCGAACAAAGTAACCGCCATGCTCTGGTTTCATACCCACGGAAATGCACAATTCCCTCCTGCAGATGCAGCCAGGTAGCTGTATGCCAGAGCCCTCAATCCATGAGGGCTCTGGCTTGTCGGATATAAGGGCAGCATCTACATGGCAACTACGAACTAAGATATCGTTAATAATTCGTGATGTGGGTGACGATATCTATACTCGTTCTTGAGTGTATCACTTTTGATTCGTTATAAGATAGTCCGGGAATGCTTTTCTGAATGCATCTACATCCATTACTTGATACTTGATACGTCTACCCCATTTAGTTGATACAGCATTCTTGAAATGCTCACGTAATCTGGTTTGGAATGGACCGAGCAATGCACTTCCAGATCGAGTAGGGGGTTGCAAGAGTATGATATAGGTGACATTCTCTGGGATACCTATTCCAGACCATGAGAGAAATGATGTTGTTCCAAGAAACTTGCCGAAAATATCATCGCGAAATTTTTCCATTTTCTTTGTTGCTAACTTGGATTGAAAATCTTTAGATATTCTAGTTTTTAATGTCTCATCCTGCAGATCTGGAATATTCCAGCTTTTAACTTCAATCCAAAGATGTCGTCCTGGTATCTCCACACGGATATCAATTCCAGGCCATACGTTGTTTCCATCCCCATTATCTAATGCATCATGCCGCAAGCATACTATGCCATCTGGAAATTCAAAGATGAATGGTGATTCATAAATTTGCATTTCTTTTCAGAACCCCTGGTTTCCCAATTCCAAGTCTTCAGCCAGCATAATGTCATATTGATCGAGAATCGGGTTTGGCTCTAAGTCTGAATAGTCATCAGACCACGTTACCTTGCTTTTGTTATTAGATTTACTTAATGAAAAATACCGTACAGCAGGTGTATCATTCCCACTTAAGTGATATTTTCGTAATGAGAGCTCTAACTGTTTTATGATTACATAGTTATGTGTAGCCACAAAAATCTGAATCTTTTGTAGAGCCAACATTACTAGAACTTCAATAATTTCACCCATCCATCTAGGGTTCAAATTGACTTCTGGTTCATCCCAAAATAACACCCCTCCATGGCTTAACCAGTTATTTTCAATTAAGCGTGTTAAACCAGTTACTTTTCGTATACCCTCAGCTACTAACGCATACGGGAGCCGTCTATTTTTATCTTGCAGATAAAACATTTGGTCCTCCTCATTCCATTCTGTATCCCCTGAATATAGTTCTGATAATCCCTTCAGATCTAAAATAAGGTCGTGCTTGAATGAAGTTGATGGAGTGGCAGTTACCATGGACAAAAAGTCAAAATATGTTCTATCAAAATCGGCATAATCTCTCAATATTCCGTTCATATTGCGTGCATGTGCCATCATTTCCATAGCAGGTATAAATACTGGTCTAGGTGTATTGGGACGAATCCCATTATCTACCGCTATGCCATTTTGTAGTCCAATCTGCCAATTGGCATCACCATAGTTTCCTGACACTGATGCAGTTTTTGTTTTGTTTCTATATAATAGCTGAAGTTCCTTAACACCATATGTCCGGGTGAAAATGTTTGCATAATCGCCTGTTGATGAGTAAGCTGCAAGATGACGTGCAAGTTGCCAGGCATATAGTGCCTTCATGATATGTGTTTTCCCGGTGCCATTTTCACCTATAAAGATGTTGATACCGGAGGTAAAATCTAATGAGATATTCGCGAATGCAGTAAAATTATATAATGTCAACTGTTTATGGTATGAGTACTCTGATTCCATATATTTTATCCTGTCTTTCAGTATGATGATGACATTAATGGATGATTAGAATATGTCAATCTAATTCTCCAATAGTTGTTATTATATTGCAACAACATTGAATTGGTTTTAATCATTTTGTAATTTATGTAGATCATCACTGTACAAAGACGTTAATCAAGCCATTGGCATGTTTGAAATAGAAAAAATGTTATTTGAAAATTCAGAAGAAGATAAATCAAAAACATAATCCATATCATATCGTTCTTCGGTACATTTAGTCTAGATGATATCACTCCCCATTAGTATATGAACATTTCTTTAGATGATCATTTTTGTCACAAGGCTGATGAAATACGGCATACTCCCAGTCAGGCTTGAAGCTCTGAGGAGGCATTTTTCCATCAAGTTTCCTAATCCAATCGTTCAATTTCAATGGTAGTAATATTCAAAGAAGCTCAGACGATGTAATCTGGAATTGGGAGAAGCACTTATGCCTCCTCTGCTATCGGAATTAAGAAGTAAGAATGAATGTGGTAGGAAAACTGATACCAGGTTCCTCCAGATGGATGACAATACATTACAGCATGGTGTTCAGATTTTACCACACTCGAGTCTTTGATCAATAGTATCTAACAAACGAATGCAGGAAGTATGCTGCCATAGAATGATCTGAAATATGAGTTACATCATCACTCAAGGCTATTGGAAAAGTAATGGAACAGTATTGTATTCAAGATAAAGAGGATGAGAGCACTTTGATTGTGAACTATAGGGGATTGCCTAATATTGATGCTTGGTGTCTGTCTATATATAATATCTTTATTCAAAAAGTTGCCTGTAATAGCATTTCTCCACTACCAGGGAACAGTAAAATCAGTCTGGTAATTTGTATAAACGCCTCTACCCAGGTTTAGAATTAAACCGATGTTAGCCTGTTCATTTTGCTCCACATCCCACCTTTTTCCTCTGAAAAGGATATAATAGAGATACTTAGATACCATGGAGCATACACTAACATGCAGATAGTCAAGATCGATCCCAATGCGCTTTCGGAGGAGTACGGTGAAAAAATGTGTGAATCGCTGGAGCAGGGCAACATCCTTGTTCTTAGTGCTGGCATATTCAACCCAACCGATCAAGACTGTGCCCTACTTCGCTCCTCCAAACAATCGGCAAGTTCAGCATTCAAGAACATTGCTTACAAGCCTCACATCAACCGAACTACAGGTGTGAGTGCCGATGCGGGAGTGGATGCCACGGAGGTACACCGCATACTGGCAGCATATTCCACGGGGGCAATCGATTTCCTGTCACGACTTTTGCCACAGTATGCCAAAAGCTGGAAGGTGGACTATGCAACATTCCGACCTCTGGAAGAGCAGGGTAGAGATTTGCCACTTAATCGGCGTAACGACCTCATGCATGTTGACGCATTTCCCACCCGCCCCACACATGGCGGTAGAATCCTTCGCCTGTTCACAAATATCCATCCGGAAAAGGATAGAGTGTGGGTAACTTCGTATCCTTTCGAAGAACTGGTGAAACGGTATGCCAAGGAAGCTGGACTAGATGAAGTTACAACAGCTCCTGCCGCTCTAAAAAGATCGGTTGGCAGAATTGTACGAATGGTAAGCAGAAAAGATTCTGACCGAACTGCATACGACGAGTTTATGATACGTTTTCATACATTTCTTAAATCGAATGAGGAGTTCCAGAAAAAGGGGCAGGTTGATCTGTCCCATTTCAAACCAGGGGAAACCTGGATCTCTTTCACTGATGCCATAGCGCATGCTGTGAAAGCCGGTCAGTATGCTGTTGAGCAGACCTGCATAGTACCACGGGAAGCAATGCTGCACCCAGATCTGGCTCCATTGGCTGTACTGGAAAGAGCCGCAGGCAAGCCTCTAGCTACCAGATAAATGTAGTCTTCTGCCTTGTAATTATGCTTTACACTCCCATATTTAACCTATTTCCAGGAGATTTTACCTTTGTCAAAAGCAGGGTTAACAATGCCCATAACAGTCGCACCTAACATCGAGAAGCTGGTTCCGTATGTCCCTGGACGGTCGGTTGAGGAAGTACAGCGCGAGCTTGGAATCAGTAAGCTTGTGAAGCTTGCAAGTAATGAGAACCCGTACGGTCCTTCACCCAGAGCACAGGAGGCGATTATTCAGGAGGTAGGAAAGCTGAACATCTACCCTGATGCCTCATCACATAATCTGAAGCTGGTTATGTCTGAGTTTTTGGATGTGGATACAGACTGCATAGCATTTGGTAATGGCTCTGATGATCTGATTCATCTTCTGGGAGTCACATTTCTCGAGGAGGGAGATGAGATTCTGCAGGGAGATCCATCTTTCATCCGCTACGAATCGGCTGCCCTGCTTAATAACGTAACATGTCGTATGGTTCCGCTTTTGCCAGACTGGAGCTACGATATGGATGGTCTGATTGCTGCTGTAAACGATCATACTCGACTGGTATTTCTTGCCAACCCCAACAACCCCACAGGCGCACTGGTAAGCCATAGTGAAGTGGAGCGGCTGCTGGATAGTCTTCCAGAACGAGCACTGCTGGTGCTGGATGAAGCTTACTACGAATATGCTTCGGAGCATGCAGAGTGTCCTCGAGCTCTTGAGTGGGTGAGGCAGGGAAGAAATGTGGTGGTGCTGCGTACATTCAGCAAGGCTTATGGACTTGCTGGTCTCAGGATTGGCTATGGCGTTATGCGTGCTGAAATAGCTGGCTGGCTGGAGAGAACCCGTGAGCCTTTCAATGTGAACCTGCTAGCTCAGGCAGGAGGAGCTGCAGCAGTAGCCGATACCGAATTCCTTAAATCCATTCTATCATATAATCGATTAGGGCTACAGCTTTTGTACACTGCATGTGATGAGCTTGGTCTCAGTTATACTACCTCTTATGCCAACTTCCTCTGGATAGACACTGCAAAAGATGCATCGGAGGTAACTGCTCAGTTACTCCGTAAAGGCTTCATTGTG
>JAJZFJ010000005.1 GCA_021805395.1 bacterium | reverse complement strand
AGACGCGACAGGCTGATTCGTTGTGCGCAGCTATCGAAAAGCTATTCATGATCGGTGCTAGTGAACGGCACTCTTACCCTCCCTTAGCAAGCGTAGCGCGCGGCAAGGGGAGGGTCGCGACACACTCGCGGGGAGAGGTTCAATGGTGCTGGCAACGTCGAAAGGTATCTACAAACTCCACAAAACCAAACGCACTCTGCCCACCTACGTGGGCGAGCGCTGCCGACCCAGGAGGGGAAACATCCCCTCCCGGACAAAAATTCACTTACTTCTGCGTGACTGAAGAATGGCCATCCTTTGCAAGTCGTGAAGGTTCGATTGGAGGGTTCACAATCACCGCTTCGGTAGTTGGTGTATGTGTACCAATAGCTGACTGCAAAGCATTCAAAAATGCGGGGTCTGAAGCTAGTTTTTGAGCAATTACTTCGCTATTAGCATCGTTATTTCCACCCCCATTTAGTCTTGCTAATGCTGGCTGGAGTAGACCTCCAAGTTGTGATGTAAGAGTTGATAGTCCTGTACTGCCGGAAGCATCATCACCACGAGGAGTATCACCATTAATAAACCCTTCTATTAGAGACCTGAAACCAAAGCCCTTAGCCATGTTATCCATCATGGTATTGGCGGTTTCAGGGGTTCCGTAAAGTGTCATGTGACCATTGGAGAGGAAACTGGCCATTGCACGTGCGAACTCCATCTGTACATCTCTGTTTGCCTGGATACTGAGCTTTCTAACCTCCAGTTGAATACCAGCTTCTGCAAACTCCTGCCTGTTTTCAAGCTGTTTGCGCTCCACGTCCACCTTGGCCTGCTCTACACCAACCTGTTCACGTGCTACATCCACAGCAACCATCTGTTGAGCTTTTTCACCACGTGCTACCATCTCTTTGCTCTGAGCGTCTGCTTCAGCGAGCTGTCGTTTAGCTTCAGCCTGTTTCTGAGCTGAAATCTGCTCGGCTTCTGCCTGTTTAATACGAGAATAGGCATCCACATCAGCTGTTGTCTGCTGTTTTAGCTTATCCTGTTCAATCTGTTGCTGTGCAGCAATCAGAAGCTTTTTAGCATTACGCTCTGCTTCTGCCAACTGTTGAACAGTCTGAACTTCCTGGTTAGCCTTCTCTTTCTGAGCAGATGCCAATAGTGCTGCCTCTTCTGCTTTGGTGCGAGCAGTCTCCTGCTGGGCAAGCGCAATCTCCTTCAATCTATTCGCGAGCTCCACACTCTTGTCACGTTCTACAGTAGCTAGTTGTATCTCCTGCTGCTTGGCTATCTGGGCTGTTTGAACAGCTTTCTCCTGGGTGGCTCGTGCAATTTCAACCGACTGCTGCCTCACAATGTCCTGCTCCTGCAACTGTCTGTCTCGTTCAATTTTTGCAAGCTCAATTCCACGTTGCTGGGTAATCTGGGTCTCCTGAGTTTCTCTATCCAACTGTGCCTTTATCTTGGCAATTTCGCTCTGTTGCTGCTGTTCAGCTTCAGCCTGCTGCTGTTCAAGTGCCAAAATCTGTTGCCTCGTCTGCACATCCTTCAGTTTGCGTGCTTGCTCTGCCTGCCTCTCCAGATTATTCCGTTCGACAGCTGCTGCCGCTGTAATCTCGGTTATCTTTCTCTTACCTTGTGCATCGAAAACATTTACATCGCTCAGTTCTGATGGATCAGTCTGATCGAGTTCTGAAATTGTAACAGATTCAAGTAAAAGACCATTGGACTCAAGATCTATCTTCACATGCTCCTTCACCCGTTCAGCAAACTCGTCTCTTTTGGTATGAATTTCAAACAGATCCATCTGGGATGCAATTGCACGCAGTGCTGATACAAGCTTCTCACTCACAAGTGCTTCAACAGTTTCTGCATTCACACTGTTCTGGCCAAGAGACCGAGCAGCATTAAGGATATGCTCCGGATCTGCCTGAACACGGATATAAAACTGAGCAAGCACATTTGCTCTCAGGTTATCATGAGTGATGAGAGCATTCTGTCCCCTGGGGTTCACTCCCAGCTTCATGGTGCGCAAATTCACTTCTAGCAGATTATGAAGAAATGGGATCACTTTAATACCACCATCTAGCACTACATGACTACCACCTTGTCCGGTGCGTACGAAAGCTATGTCTGCACTTGTTCTTCGATAGAATGAAAAAAGTACCGCAGCAACACCACCGACCATAATCACCACGCCAAGAAAAACAAGAAAAATAACGGAGACTCCATTAATCGGGAGGCCAAACTGTCGCCCCAGTGCGCCAGCTATAACCATTACAAAACCGACAATCTCCAAAATTAGTCCAACGCCCATCATTAATCTCCTTTCTTATAAACAGAAGTCAGCTAGTAGTATCTGGCTCAACAATAAATATTCCGCCAGGTTCGATGTCTGTTATCCGTGCTCTCTTTCCTTTCTTTATTGGTTCATGTCCGGGAGCCAGCCTACACAGTTCGTCATGTAGAGTGCCATGTTCATCATAGATTAAGATTCGACCACTCTGTCCGGTTACAGTGTATGCAACCTCTCCGGTAGATCCGTAAAGATTATCTCGGTTCACTGCCAGAGTTTCATCTTCAGGTAGTATTCGTGATAGGATCTGTGCAGACACTAATGCTCCTGCAGTGCCCGTTAGGCATCCAGTAATTATAGAGAAAAATATGGGAACATGCTTATCATGAGGTGTTAGATATTCATTCGCAAGAAGACCACCAGCTCCCCATGCAACGCAGAAACTTTCGAATAATACAAGAACAGGTATTTTATCTAAGCATAAAATCCGACTCAAACTTGCTGAATATGTCACACGATCGGATACCTTCGTATTAGAACCCTCCTGTTTCAGTTCCGCAGAAGATTTGGATGTGTTCGATATTCGAGAAGCATGGTGACCATTAAATAAATGTCCATGTGATTGTGTCGTATGGCTAGTGGATATCATATGGTGACTATTAGTCGGCATAGAATGCCCGCTATGATGTGGCCTGATAGCATACAAGATAAGCAGTAATGATGCCACACATAAAGGAATCAAAAAGATGAGAGTTTGCCATTCAAACAGTGATGCTAGCACTCCTTGTCACCTTTCACTTTGCTGCAGATTTTTAAGCCTGAGCATACAATCTAAAAGTAGTTATCTTAATGTGTAGACGGAACAGTTTTCTGTCTGGTTACACGAGTTTTGATGCGGTTGGCATAGTAATCTCTTTTCACTCAGCATTCAAATCCTCGGAATAAAGCAATCCTTCATGATCATCTGTTACATTACCCATCTTTATTTTGCTGTCAACTGAAAAACAGACCTCTTTTATGGAACTTTCACATATCTTGCATGGTATTATCAATTATATTGAGTGTATTACACTAATGTTATGCGAAATACAGGTGCTTTACCCGGTTATTTCAACGTTTTCACGCACGGAATTACCAACTAAGGGTAAATTATATCCTAAGTGTAAACATGGTACACGTGGAAAGAGATCAACAATGGAACCTAAAGATCTGTCTAGAATACTTGAAGAAACTGTCGGAATGGCGCAAATGGAAGAACATAACGAGCAAAGCAATCCTATTCCTGAGGAGCTCAGCCTCCTGCCTCTCAGGGAAGTGGTTATCTTCCCAGGATTGATGGCACCACTGGGCGTGGGTCGTGAAAGCTCTATCCAGCTTGTGAACGACTGCATGGAAAGTGGATCTCGGCTTATGGCAGTTGCATGTATGCGAGACCCTTTAGTTGATAATCCTACTTTAAAGGACATATATAACGTTGGCGCAATCGTCGCAATAAGAATGTCAGGTCAGACTCCCGAAGGTCAGCGACTGATTGTACAGGGATTACGCCGGTTTGAAGTGGTTGAGGTTACACAAACCACTCCATACATGAAGGTAAAAGTTAAGCTTATTGAAGAGGAGGCCATTCCAGAAGAAGACGCGCTGGAGATTGAGGCTCTCAAACGAAATATAGGAGGAATGTTCTCACGCATCGTGCAGCTATCGCCTGATCTGCCTGATGAGATGCAGACAATGCCAGCAAATGTTCCGGATCCACAGATCATCACAGATCTGGTTGCAGCTCAGGCTCCACGGTTAAGCTATCAGGAAAGACAGGAGCTTCTTGAAATTCGTTCACTTAAGAAGAGAATGCTGCGACTGTCGGAACTACTCATTCGAGAGACACAGGTACTGGAACTCGGTAACAGGCTGCAGTCGGAAGTTGCTCAGGAGATGAATAAAACTCAGAAGGAGTATTACCTTCGTGAGCACATGAGACAGATTCAGAAGGAGCTGGGTGAAACTGACGATAGAACCCAGGATTTGGACGAACTTCGTGCAAAAATCGCGAACAGCAAGATGAACGATGAGGCTCGCAAAGAGGCAGACAGAGAGTTTGAACGGCTGTCTCGAATGAATCCTGCTGCGCCGGATTACAATGTTGCCCGCACCTATCTTGACTGGATGGTCTCTATGCCATGGCAAACCATGACACCAGACAATCTGGATATCCATGAAGTGCGAAGAATTCTGGACAGCGACCATTATGGTCTGGATAAAGTGAAAGACCGCATTCTGGAATATCTTGCGGTAAGACAGTTTAAAACTGATGGTGTCTCTCGCCAGCCCATTCTCTGCTTTGTAGGACCTCCCGGTGTGGGTAAAACCTCGCTTGGGCGCTCTATCGCAAAAGCCATGGGGCGGAAATTTGCAAGAATATCCCTGGGTGGTGTACACGATGAAGCGGAGATTAGAGGGCATAGACGCACCTACATTGGTGCTATGCCTGGGCAGATTGTTCAGGCAATTAAGAGAGCTGAAACCCGTAATCCTGTATTCATGATGGATGAAATAGACAAGGTGAACTCTGACTACAGAGGAGATCCTTCCAGCGCTCTGCTAGAGGTGCTGGATCCAGAGCAGAACAATGCCTTCCGGGATCACTATCTCGATGTCCCATTTGATCTGAGCGGTGTGCTTTTCATAACCACATCCAATGTACTGGATACAATCATGCCTCCATTAAGAGATAGAATGGAGATCATAGAGATTGCTGGATACACAGAGGAAGAGAAGATTGCTATTGCCACTTCCCACCTTGTGCCGCGTCAGCTTGAGGAGCATGGACTGAAGGGCAAGCTCTCCTTCGCCCCTGAAACGCTTCGAGCCTTGGTACGTGGCTACACCCGGGAGTCTGGGGTACGCAACCTTGAGCGGGAGATAGGCAAAATCTGTCGTAAAGTTACGTTGATGTTCGTTCAGGGAAGAAAAAGTCCCCTGCGTATCCTTCCAGACAAGCTTGTGAACTATATGGGTTCTCCTCGTTTCGAACATGAGGAGGCATCAGAGCAGCCACGTAAACCCGGCGTAGTAACAGGACTTGTATGGACGCCTATGGGTGGCGATATCATCTCGATAGAGGCATCCGCCATGCCGGTCCCTGGCACCCGCCCGCCAACTCTCACCATAACCGGTCAGCTTGGAGATGTAATGCGGGAGTCAGCACAGGCTGCTCTCTCTTGGGTACGTGCACATGCTGAAGAAATTGGAGCTTCACCAGATTTCTACGAGCATCACGATATCCATATCCATGTACCAGCTGGCGCAATACCGAAGGACGGGCCATCAGCAGGCATTACCATGACAACTGCTCTTGCCTCACTATTCAGCGGCAGACTGGTGCGTCCACTCCTTGCTATGACAGGTGAGGTTACACTCACCGGACGGGTCTTGCCTATTGGAGGGGTGAAAGAGAAGGCGTTAGGTGCGCGCAGAGCAGGCATAAAGACTATCCTGTTACCATTAAAGAACAGGAAGGATGTTGTGGAGGATCTGCCAGGGGAGATACATGAGGCGATCAAGTTCCACTTCTTCAAGGACGTAAGTGAAGTACTTCAGTTCGCACTGGAACCTCACGTGCTTCCAACAGTGACTACAAGTCCTGACAAGAAACCGCGAAGACAGACGCCTCCAATTGCGGATGTACTGCCATCACCTGCTACTCCTCCGCTGCATTAGAGCAAGGTTAACTACCGAAGTCCGGTAGCAATCCGTACAAGGGTGGTCTCTCCATAGGAGATACCACCCTTTTTTGTTGCTGCCACTATCCAGGAACGTTTGGGTGACCATGAGCAGTCTGGCGAGGGTATGGAAGCTAAATTTTGGGCTGTATGGCGATACACATTTACACTTACCGCATGGAACGCTCCATTCTTTACCGAAACACCACACAGCCTGCTATTCCCTTTCCAAACCGCATTCATGTATCCATAACCATCCAATGGAGTGCATCGGAACGCCTTATGACTGCTTAGTGAGTAGATCCATAAACTAGAATCTTCCGATGAAGAAGAGTTGTAGGAGAGCGTGAATGCAATTAGATTGCCATTAGGAGACCACTTTATTGAGGATATTCTTGGGGCTGGAGAATCATTCCTGGGTATGTGCAAATCATTTCGTATTTGGGAAGCAGTGATTTGCCATACACAGCCACAACCTTCAGAATTAGGATCACCCGGTTTCAGGATGTACAGTTTTGCTATATCGGCAAGGTGTGGTGCACCCACCACCACCATACTGTAAGCTAAACTGGTGCTGCCTTTGAATGTGTGCCAGCTCATTGAGTCCGATTCCCCGTACCTGTCAAAAAGAGGATGAACAAGAGCAGGGCTTACAGCATGCGTGGGACGAATGATTATGCAGTTTTGACCAGTGAGATCCCTTCCGGTTAATGCCAGGTAGTCTCCTGTCGAAGACCATTTTGGTGACGAATAGTAGTAGAACACATTCTTGTATTTTTTAGGATGAAGAGCGAGAGGCAGAATGTGTCCATCCGAGAGGCTGTAACTCCAGATTGCAGTTCCTGAAAGCTCTTCACCATCTATATTGAAGTTCTCAATTCGTTCAAAAGCTATCCTGTGATCATGTGGAGACCATTCAGGTCTGTCTTCAGCCACTCCCTGCGGCATTAAATACCCCATAACGAGAGTCGGATCACTCACCTCGGCGTGGAATAGTGGATGAACATGTGCAAGAGTTGGATCAGCAAGCATAAGTTGCGATTCTCCATCTGCACCTATTCGCATGAAGGTTATCCAGTTCCCTTCATGCGAATAGCGAGGAAGCCCATCGTGCCATCCCTCTATTTCCAGCTTAACTGAGGTGTCTTTTAAACCAGTGGGCTGACGTGAGGCACTGCAGCCTGTTAACAGTACAGCAAGTATAGTAAGCAGGGATAGCCGCATCAAGCCCCCGTCAAAATGCGCTTCACCACATCAATCACCTCACCAGCATCACCCGAGTTCTGAGCTTCTGTGAGGCGTCCATTTATGGAGTAGATGCGAAGTGCTTTTTTCATTGCATTTGCAAACAACTCTTTCGAAAGTCTCATCGCACGAACTGGTTCCATACGGTAGGTAAACTGGTCTTCACCAAACCAGCCATCGTAACCAGTGTCGATAGCTGCATAACAGAATTCAGCCAATCGCCATATATCGTCGGTACCAGTTACCCTGTCTTCATCGTTAGAATTATACTTGGCTGCATTAATGTGGAAGTTCGCAATGGGAACGCCCATGCGCTTAAGCAGGTAGAGGCTGTCTGCAGGCTGGTTACCTACCATCTGCTCGTGGCCATAGTCTATTACTACCCCCATCACTGTTTCACCAATAGCTTCATTCACCGTTTTGGCCACTAGAGCTGCCTTGGCGGTGGTGTTCAAAATCATATTCCCCTCGCGCGGCTCTTTCTGTTTAGCTTCCGTACCAAACTTCAATCCGTACTTCTTTGCTGCACGGGATATGGCAATGCAGCCATCAATAAACCAGTCAAGCTGTTTGCCATAGTTCACCTCAAAGTGATAATCCCAGCCATCTGAACCTGGCCAAAGCTGAACACTGGGGCATCCGAGGAGATGTGCTAATTCCACAGTTTGGAGGCAGTAATCCAGACCTTCCTGTCTTCTTACTGGATCAGGATTAGTTATGCCTCCCATTCTGTATCTGGCACGAGTCCAAATATTGGTATTCATGTTTGTTGGGGTAAGTTTATACTGCTTCAGAGCATCTTTGATAGCGGATATTTTTTGATCATCAATGGAGAGATCTGGTTTAAGGAACATCTCATTGTTCAGTTCAACCCCTTCAATTCCTGCTTTTGCGATTCGAGAGATCTGACCGATAGCTGTCTCATCCAGAGGCTCTTCCTGATAGGAGCTACAAAATCTGTCAGCAAATCCACCAGCACACCAGTGACCTGCTGAGAACTTAATTCCGAATGTGCTGAAGAACCTGTCAACGAGATCGTTCTCGAGATACGGAGAGAACTCAGTTGAGAGCATCTCCAGGTTTATGTTATCTACTTTCATGCTAATCTCCTAATCATCAATACTGTTTCAGGTTTAAAGAAAAGGCTGGAATATTCCTTCATCCAACATTGAGTTTTAACAACTTACTACAGATGAAGACTAATTATCACTTTAACCAGTATTATAAGTATCATAATGTTTCTATGGTTACCGGTAACGTTTCCTTTCACAGTGTGCCATGAACCTGATCTGATCAAATCCGTTATGACCGGGATTATGCTGATAGGGTATGTCTAAATAATGCCATCGACACATTTACAGGATTTGCAGTAAACGAGGGATTAACACGATTTGATGGATTTACATCACCAATATCGAATTAAAATGAGTATGTTAATTAAATTACTTAGTTTAGTTCTTTATGCTGGAATGTGTCTCTCCATTTCTGCATCAAATAGCAATGCATCCTCTGGAAACCTGCCTATAGCACGCTACCGTAGTGGATCACTCCCACATGGAGTACTGGATCCACAGGAAGGCAAGCTATATACGGCTTACTGTTCTGCCTCACCAAATGTAGCTCAACTAGAAGGAGAGGTTGACTACAAACAACGTTTTCTAGTCTATGTGCCTACCTCCGCACAGCTGCCCCTGGCAGAGAGAACGGCTCAACTACTCGCACTGTTATACACCGAAGTACACAGCAGATTCCATTGGGATCATCCATACCGTCAAACATTGAAGGTATGGCTTACAGATGGACCTGCTACCGAGGTTACCCCAGATGCAGGTGGTGAACAGATACGAGACAACATCTATATTTTTGATCTGTCAGCACCTCGCTCACCTGGCGAATGGTTCCGTGAAATCACGCATGAGTATGGTCACTATTCACTCCCGGGTGTAACAGGATTCACACAGCCCGAAGCCTGG
>JAJZFJ010000304.1 GCA_021805395.1 bacterium | reverse complement strand
TATGGGATAGTTGTAATCAGATTTTTTGTGCTCTGCCATCAGTTTCTGATTATAGGCTTCTGATGCAGCCATCCCTTCTATTTTGGTATCGAAATAGGAAACGATAGGGCATGGAATGGCAGGATCGGCCATTCTCCTGAACGTATACAGGAAATCGGCTCCCGTAATCTCTCTCCCTTTCCCTCCGGGAAAGCATGGATCGTTCTGAAAATAGAGCCCCTTTCGGATATGAAATGTCCAGAGCTGACCATGTACCATCTGCTTTTTGCCATTTGGAAGTGTAGAGAGATAGTAGTCTGGCACAACGGTTGGCATGGATGCGCCCAGGCACAGATCGAGCTGGAAAGGATTTCTTTTCAGATAGTCATACCGGAAGTATGAAGAGTAGATAAGGTCTGTCAGACTTTCTGAATCCACATCATAAGCTACAGAAGGATCAAGCGTCTTGACATCCTGGCTGAGTGTGAGATACAGCACTGATTTGTGTGATTGCGAGAGAGAGTAGGGATTATTACTGCAGCCTGTCAGCATAATAATGCAGGCTATTATATATCCAGTTTTACAAATGCACCGAGGAACTCGAGGTTTACACATTAGATTGGTGAAGATATCCCAGATAACGTTGGTCTTAAAGACTACGCTGTACTTAAGATGTGTAATTATACCTTTATTATCCTCATCTGTGACATATCACTTTTTTGTGAGATATCCATGCAACTGGGATATCATGTTCCAAATGGTGTGGAATGGATCCCTATACTAAATTAGGCGCATGTAATCCAGTCAGATAAAATCTTAATCATATCTTAATCAATCTTAACAGTTTCATAACATGGAACTTGTTATAATCTTACTATCTCTGAATTTGATCAGAGAAAACGAGGAGGTTGAATATGAGACGGGGATTTACTCTTATTGAACTATTAGTAGTGATTGCAATTATTGCTATTCTAGCTGCGATTCTCTTTCCGGTTTTTGCACAGGCACGCGAAAAGGCAAGAGAGGCAACCTGCATCTCGAATCTAAGTCAGATAGGAATTGCTCAGCAGATGTATCTGCAGGATTATGATGAGATGATCGTGCCAGTTACATGGGGCGATTCATGCCGAAAGAACGGTTTGCCAGGTGCTACAAGAAGTGACAGCTATTTTGATGGGATGTTAGGCTGGCCATTTCAGCTGCAGCCATACATTAAAGGAATTGGTATCTACTCCTGTCCGTCAGATCCTTACAAGGCAGGATATGGCAAAACTGGATCGTACTGCTATCAGGCTCAACTTCTAGCAGCCCACTGGCCAGGTGCATACAGCGGGATTATGAATAGCAATGCTGCTTTAATCAAAGTGCTCCCTCTCTCTTATGCTGCAAACTACTATCTCAGCAGAACTACCCAAACACTTGCTAACACTCCTAATGCAGACACTCCCGGAGGAGTTGCTCTAGCAGCTGTGAATGATCCTGCAAATGTGTTCTTTGTGACAGATGTGGGAAGCGGACCGTTTACATCGAACGGGGTAACCAACTATTTCGCTGGCTACTATATAGTGCCAGGATATGGAAATGGCAATGGAGACGACAGATGGAGTGCTGGTCAAAGGCATTCAGGTGGCAGAGTATGGGATTTCATAGATGGTCATGCAAAATGGACAAAGGACCCCTCCTTCACAAATCCCAACGGGTCAAGGGCTAGCTTTAGCACCATTTACAATGAGTATGTAAAAATGGGCATTTACAGCGACCCTGGCCAGAGTTAACCTGAAGCGGGACAGCTGTCCGGAAGCGGCTGTCTCTCACCTAACCAGTCTGGCAGATTCTATTTGCCAGACTGGTTAGCATTTACCGATTTATGCCTGGCTGCTTGTCTGATGATGGGTATAACTCATGTTGTTCAACCAAAAGCTATGGACATATTCACACTTTACTCTCAAACTTAAAAGGTTAGCTAATGGTTTCCCGTTTCCATAGCAGATTGCTGCCCTTCACTCTGGGCATAGCTTTACTCCCTTGCATGCCAGTCAACGTACTGGCTGCTCCCGGTACCGTTTCCACAAACCGGCTGCCCACTGGAGAGCGTCTCAGCCCTCATGGCAGTGAAACAGCAGTGGGAAGCTTCCCTGCCAACATGGTGCTCAGTCCCGACGGCCGATTTGTGGTGGTTACAGATACAGGTTTTCGCCAGCATCTCACCGTAATCAGTACAGCAACAGGCAAAGTTGTTTCTGTTCTAGGCTCAGACTATCCTGGAAAGCCAAAAGCAGACCGCCTCAACCTCTACTATGGCCTGGCATTCGCACCCAAAGCAGATGCTGAAGGTAACTATACACTGTATGTCTCCTTTGGATCCAAAGACGGCATCGGCGTATATCACCTCACGCCTGAGGGCAGCCTCAAGTTTGGTGGGACCATTCTTAACGATCCAGCAGCTCCCAAAGCCCCGCCGGTATTTCCCGCAGGCGTTGCAGTGAGCCGAAGTGGCAGACGTATATTTGTTGCCAATAACGAGACCACCAATGCCAAAGGGTTTCCCAGTTCACTGGCCATCATACAGACAGGCGGCACACAGGCAGTAGAGCGTGTAACCACACCCGGCTTCCCCTATGCAGTTGCCGCCATCACGCGGGGTGCACAGGCAGGTGACAAGGTGTATGTGTCCAGTGAGCGAGATGGTGTAGTCTCCGATGTGTATGTGGGCAGCAAAGGGCCGGCACATCTGGTTCGCAACATCCATACGGGTGATCATCCAGTGGCACTGCTGCTGAACAGTGCCCAGACGCGGCTGTATGTTGCAAACGCCTCATCCGATACCGTGAGCGTTATTGATACCGCAACCGACCATGTGCTGCAGACGCTGTCATTTCGGGGCAAGTCAGGACTGCCTGGAGTAACCCCTACAGGTCTTGCTTTGAATGGTGATGAGACACGGCTGTATGTGACCCTTGCCGACAAGAACGCGCTGGCAGTGGCAGCGGTGCATCCTGACGGTCTGAAGCTGTTGGGAGAGCTGCCCACTGGCTGGTATCCCACATCGGTGGTATCTGCTGCAGGTCATCTCTATGTTGCCAACGCAAAGGGTGTACAGACAGCGAACCCTGATGGAACGAAGCTTGGTCCTGCCGGGCAGCGGGGCAGATATATCGAGAACATCCTGCAGGGCACTGTCGAGCGAATGCCAGCTCCGGCATCTGCCGAGTTGCCAGGGCTCACGAAAGAGGTGGCATACAACGACAGGGCAAGAGCAGGAGCGCCGCTGCCAAAGACCACGATAAAGCATGTGATCTATATCATCAAAGAGAACCGTACCTACGACCAGGTGCTGGGCGATATGCCAGAAGGCAATGGCGACCCTGCGCTGTGTATGTTTGGTGAGAAGGTGACGCCAAACCTGCATGCACTGGCAAGAAGATTTGTGCTGCTCGACAACTTTTATTGCAGCGGTGAGGTGTCACCTGATGGATGGAACTGGTCAACAGGTGGTATGGCAAATGAGTATGTGGAACGCAATGTGCCATATAACTACAGTGGAAGAGGCAGATCGTATGATTTCGAAGGGACAACAAACGGTATTCCTGTTAGGAGATTAGGAACGCCAGATGTGGCCTCCGCACCGGGTGGATATCTATGGGATGATGCTGCGAGAGCAGGCATAACATATCGAAATTACGGTTTTTTTGTTCAGTTCGGAAACTACAAGAATCCAAAAACAGGCAAAGTATTTCTTGCCGGAAATCAGCCGGTTGAACCAGCACTTGTCGGGCATACAGACACCAACTTCCGACGTTTCGCATTAAGTTATGCGGACAGCGATGCATGGAAGATCTATAACTGTAAAGCACCAGACCAGATTGCAGCATATGGAAACTATCATGAGGATTCACGGCTGGATGAATGGCTCAGGGAGTTCAATGGATACGTCAAGCATAAAGATTTACCAGCATTAGAGATGGTTAGGTTGATGAGAGATCACACCCAGGGTACCGATCCCGGCTACTCCACACCTGTGGCAATGGTCGCAGATAATGACTATGCGGTGGGAAGACTTGTTCAGGCGGTCAGTCATAGTCCCTACTGGAAGTCAACTGCTATTTTTATAGTGGAAGACGATGCACAGGATGGATATGATCATGTGGACTGTCACCGATCCACTGCGTACATAATCAGTCCATGCATACGTCAAAACAGTGTGGATCATCATTTCTATAACACAGATTCTATGCTGCATACAATTGAAGCCCTGTTGAATCTCTCTCCAATGTGCCGATATGATGCACATGCACCATTTATTCAGGACTTTACATCACGCCCACTGAATAGTGAGCCGTATGAAGCGCTACTTCCAGCAAAGTCCATCATTTCACAGGTGAATACTGCTCTGGCTTATGATGCCAGGATAAGTGCTGCTCTAGACTTCAGACATGCCGATGAGAACAATCCACAGTTGTTGAATCAGATTATATGGCATTCTGTTATGGGTGCAAAATGCCCGGTTCCTGCAGTAATGCACACCATCAATCCTGAAATTGGACTGAAATGAGCCATTAGTATCTGTTCAGAACATCATTACCTGTGATTACGGTTTTGAATCACAGGTAATGTGAACCAACTTCTGTACAAATACAACATATATACTAAGGATGGCAGCCACGATAATAAACAGGTGTTGACATCGTAGCCTAAACCTGATACAATTCTGCGGTACTCCTGTATCATTATAAAATACACAAATGTTTTGTGTGTAAAAATGCTGCGGGATTTCGATTTTTAGACAGTAACCTACATTAGGATGAGCATATCAATGTTCTTCCTGCAAGGATGTTAGAGAATGGCAAGTGGATCTTTCGTCGGACTCGATATTGGTTCTAGCCAGATAAAGGTTGTGGAAGCGCGTGGTGGCAATGGAAACGTTGACATTACTGCAATTGGAATTCACCCAACACCTTTAGATGCTTATGATAATGGAGTAATCGTCAATGCTCAATCATTAGGCCTGGTGATTAAAGAGCTTCTTAAGCAGTCTGGAGTGAGCACAAAACAGGTAGTGGGTGCAGCAACGAGCCCAGCCTCCGTGGTAGTGAGGGTGGTTGATCTTCCTGCAACAAACGATACCGAATTGGCAGAGCAGATTAAGTGGGAGACCGAACGCCAGGTACCTTTCCCAATGTCCGACATAGTTATGGATTATCAGAAGATAGAACGCCCGGAAGGGGTCACTCCTGGTCAGAATGTGGAAGTTCTGCTAGCGGTTGCAGAGCAGCATTATATCGACCAGTTTGTTGAGGTGCTATCTGTAGCAGGTCTCAAGCCTAAATACATTGATGTTGTTCCACTGGCTTCAGGGCGCTCACTTCTCGATATCAACCCAAATGTTACAGGCTCGATGGGTTACACTGTAGCTATAGTCAATATTGGTGCAACTACAACGGATATTGCCATTTTTAGAGATAAGCTCCTTGCATTTCCACGCAGTGTACCTCTTGGTGGTGAGAATTTTACTCGCGCAATCTCTGAGTCACTCGGCGTAGACATGGCTACTGCTGAGAATTACAAATGCAATATCGGAGAAGTACTATTCAACCAGCAGCCTCAGGGTAACTCCTTTGGTGGCCCTAACAGCGGCTTCTCTGATTTCAGCAGTTCTGGAAGCTTTATGGATTTTGGGGCTTCCCCATCGGGTCCAACTTCTCAGGAAGAGATAACATCTGGTCCATTGGGTTCCCCATCTGGTAGAATGCCATTCGATTTCTCTAATCCAACACCACCACCTTCTACACCATTCGATTTTAACGCGGGTGCGCAGGATCTATCCACTGAAACAGCGCCTGATATGGGTGAGAGTTTTCAGGTTCCTGTACAGGAAGACGAATCGAATCTGCCTGCAACTGTTCCTACTGATGCTCAACATGAAGCAATCCGCGTTCAGGTATTTAATGCAATTGCACCTGTACTGGCAGAGCTGGTTCAGGAGATACGACGCTCATTCAACTACTATCAATCGAAAGTAGGAGATGCGCAGGTGAATGAGATTCTGCTTGTTGGGGGAGCTGCACGACTTAAGAAGCTCACAGAATTTGTTGAAGCTGAGATGGGAATCCCCACTAGATTGGCTAATCCGCTGGAAAATGTCCAGGTATCATCCAAAAATTACTCTAAAGAGTATTTAGATGAAATAGCCCCCAGCCTTTCAGTGAGCATAGGGCTAGCAGCCTATGACCTGATGCCAAAACCTGTCGCTGGATCCAAGAAGAAGAAATAGCTTTATCGATTTCTAGTCTGACTACCATGGGAGAAACCAGATGCTACGCATCAATCTGCTGCCGACTTATGTCTTTGAAAAAAACGTAAAACTGTACCACGCACTTGCTGCCCTAATACCAATTTTAGCGGTAATAGGACTTTGCGGATTTTGGTATATGGGTGCTGCAGCTGCCAAAAAAGCAGCTGATCAAAGACTTGCGGATGCCAATAATCAGTCCACGATCTATAACTCGTGGGCAACCAAAATAACAGCTGAACAGTCAGATGTTGCTACAATTCAATCTCAGCAGACTTTTGTAGCAAATGCTAAAACCAACAACGCATCATGGCCCGACGCAATCACGGCAATAGCTCAGGATATTCCTCCATATATTCTAGTGAATAGCCTTACATTTGGCAAAACCCCCAATATGGTTACATTGGACTGTTTTGCCAAGAGTGAAGCAGATGAGGCTAGATGGTGGAACCTTATCTCTAAAGACACAGCTAAATTCTCTGCCGTGAAAATGGCGCTGCCTGAGCATCCTTATCTGAATAATGGAGGCTCTCAAGCTAATCAGGCTGGTGGGATGTACGGTGGCATGGGCGGTGGAGGATTTGGAGGTAAAGCTGGTCGCCCCGGAATTATGGCAGGTGGACTGAGTACAGCAGGAGGCGGTGCCCCGGCTGGCGGAGCTCCCGGCCCAGGTGGATTTGGTGGACCTCCTGGTTATGGCGGTCCCGGCGGATTTGGCGGCAACAATCAGAAGGGTAGTGTTAAGCCAACTGAAATTCAGGGCAAGGCAGGAATTGAATTCACGGCTACTCTAATTCTTCGCAAAAAATATACACCATCTACACCGCCATCATGGCCACCTCCAGCCTCAACTTCGAATAGCAATGCTGGCGGACCAGGTTCCTTTGGTGGAATGATGGGTGGACCTCCGGGCGGCATGATGGGTGGACCACCTCCAGGAATGGGTGGACCGCCTGCTGGTGCCAATGACGGACAGGCTGCAGGTTAGAAGGAAAACGATACTTATGTCAAAAGCATTATCTAATGTGCCCAAATGGGCTATCTGGGCGATATCTGCTGGAATATCCCTTGTCGTTTTCTTAATTCTATATTTCGCTCTAGTTAAGCCTACTTCTGATGCAGCTGCTGCAACTAACAGCAGCGCCGCAGGTGTAGAGCAGAGCGGTGGGACTCCTGAGCAGGTTCAGCAGGAAGAGATGGCATACAAAAAGGCTGTCTTGCAGGCTAAAGATGCACGAGCAGACTGGTCTATCAACTCTGCAAGGTATATGCCAACTCTGCCTTTCCACAAATCAGATACAAGCACTGATCTCATTGATATTTATGAGTTCAGAAATGTACATGGTAAGGCAGGATATAAATCTATCCCCGATGTTTGGGGATCATGGCTCACACACTGGTACGCCAGTCAGTCGAAGCATGGGGTTGACATACTGAGCCAATTTGACATACCTTCCGAAACTCCTGACCCAAATGCATTGAGTTCTGTAAAATATCTCGTTTTCCCTTCAGCAGGAAAATACTTCAAAGTTGTTGTAATGTGTAACAGCTTCAAGAACGCAATGGATCAATTGAAACGTCTTAATGATACACTTGTTGGTCACGGTATGCCAGTGATCACTGGAGTGCAGCTTTCAGGTAATTCACCGTTCCTGGTTATGACATACTATTTACAGCTATATGTAATTCCTGGCCAGTTACCACCTCAAACTCCTGACTCTCATTTAGAGACATCCGGACAGGGTGCTGGTGCCGCTGGAGGTGGTGGATTTGGTGGACCTCCGGGTCCTGGCGGGTTTGGCGGACCTCCCGGTCCCGGTGGTTTTGGAGGACCTCCCGGTCCAGGAGGCTTTAACGGTCCACCACCAGGAATGGGAGGCAAAGGTCCACGCTCAATGGGAGGTGGTAGTGGTGCTGCATAATAGAATTCTAAATCTTGGAGAAAACAAGGTATGCTAACTCATATGAAACTATATACTCGACCAGCGGTTGTCGTGATAGCTACTTTGGGTATAGCAATGTTGAGTGGATGCGGAGGCAGTTCATCAAATGACAGTACCTCTACACCTGCCACAACTACCGGTACAACGAGTGGTCCTCCAGCAGGCATGGGAATGCCCGGCATGGTAGGCGCATCGTCGACCACTACAGCAGCTGTAGCATCAACGCCTATTAAACATCCGACTCACCCGGATTTTTCCCAGGATCCTTTCAACATTACGTGGAAGAAAATTCCACCACCGCCGGATCCCTTCATGTTTGTTCAACCATTACAGGTAGCGCAAACTACACAACCGACTCCACCAGAACATCCTGTTGTGGTTCAAGAAGTACCCGACAGAAGAGTGTCAGGCATTTTGAGTGGTCAAGGTGTATATGCAATTCTCGAGCAGAATGGACAGAGCAAGATTGTGAAACCCGGTGATGTGACTGAAGATGGTTACACAGTCATAAGTATTACATCAAATGGCGTATTACTAAGAAAGAAGCAGGGTGATCTGATACTGGAACAGAATGTACCTTTAACAGATCAAGCCACAGCTCAACAGAACGGTTACGGTGGTGGAGGCAGATTTGGAGCTCCAGGAGGTTATGGTGGCGCTCCCGGTCCTGGTGGTTTTGGTGCACCAGGGGGCTATGGTGGTCCTCCTGGTCCTGGCGGTTACGGTGGACCTCCTGGTCCTGGTGGTTACGGTGCTCCTGGCGGATATGGGCAGGGTGGTGGTCCCGCTTCAGGATAAAATTAGACTGTAAATCTGTTGGGACTATCCAACAATTCCTTTATTGGAGGAAAACTATGAAATCGACATACAAAAACTTAATTAGTGTATCTACAACATTTGGGCTGGTTGCGATGGGTTTAGCATCCTTCCCTACATCTGCTGTTGCTCAGGACAGTGGGGCTAACGGTCAAACGTCAGCAGACGCTTCAAATCCAAACGGGCCGATGATCAACAAGTTTGATCTT
>JAJZFJ010000100.1 GCA_021805395.1 bacterium | reverse complement strand
CTGAAATTTCCGCAATTTAGGAATAACTGGAAGAGTATTTACAGCATAGTTACACTCTGAAAACCGTTCACTGAATGTATACATAGTGACTTCATGTCCGGCTTTCACAAGAGCATTTGCCATGAGATGTGCCTGCATAGCCACACCTCCTTTAGATTCATTTGGCAAATCAACATGTGCCATAGCTATCTTCACTTGGTAGTCGCCTCAGTGTTTAATGGCTCATCCAGCTTTTTGACTGAGCTGCGACCATACTGAAGAATGCTCTCTATTAATCTGGCTGCATATTTTTCTGTAGAGAAGTGCTGTGCCCGCTTGCGAGCATTCACTGCCAGATTTTCTGCAAGTTCGTGGTCTCCCAAAATTCTGCATATATTTTCAGCTAACATCTTATGGTCATCATATTCAGAGAGGAGACCGTCTACACCATCTGTAATGATTTCGGAAGGACCACCTTTGCTGCCTGCTATCACCGGTTTTCCCAATGCCATTGCTTCAACAATAACCATTCCAAAAGGCTCATGATCGCTGGCATGAATAACAAGGTCCATCGCCTGCATCCACTCTTCGGTATTTTTCTGATAGCCAACCATACTTACATGAGAGGCAAGATTTAGTTCATTGATGAGCGACTTCAGATAGACGGTATATTCAGCCTCCCGGCTGTGTTCTCCACCAACTATAACGCAATGAATATCGGGGTACTGAGATATAACATCAGGCATTGCTTTCAGAAGAGTATGCACCCCTTTCCATCTTTGTAATCTGGATACCATCCCAATAAGAGTCGCGTGACCCGGTATGCCTAATTTCGCCCTCATATCCACTGGCGATGGTAACTGATCCGGGTTGTTTTTATTCAAGTCAACTGCTAGATGAATTACTTTTACTGGTATTTTCTGATTCATTTGCACTTGAGCTTCGCCGGGCAGTTTTCCGCAGACAAAAGTAACTTTTGCCGGGACTGCTGCGGTTAACCTGTCGATGGTATTGTTCCGTTGTGAAGAGCCCATCTGAAACCACATTGCAGGGATTCTGCACTGGTATGCTGCAACACCAGAGTAGAGGTGAGCCATGCTCATCCACCCTATGGCAATATCCGTTTTATTCTCTTTGTAGTGTTTTTTCAATTTGCTGACGGTTCTAAGATAGGAAGGCAGATTTCGCAGCCGGCCAGACAGGATTACCTGCACTGGGATACCTAACTGTCTTGTTGCCTCCACCATTGTTCCATCTTCAAAATATATTACATCCCAATCGATGCTCCTATCCCTTCCTTCCTGTAGTAACTGCATGAGGGCAAGTTCTGCACCGCCTCTTTGAGATGCAACCGGTATACATACTGTTATTTTGGTATTCGTCATAATTCGTATGCAGCTTCCAAGCCAGATATGAGTATTGATTTAAGTGCACAGGGTTGGAAATTTTTTTGAAACAGTGCAGATCCATTTGGACCAATAGTAGATCGAATCTTATCACTCTCTGCAATCATCAGGGCTTTCTCCGCAAATTCCGCACTGTTATGTGCATCAGCGAGAATGAGAGAATGGTTATTCTCCTGAATAAAAATACTATCTGTGTGATGTCCCTTAGTTCCCAGGATTGGTATCCCATGTTCGAGGGCAGCCATTACAGTGGTACGTCGAGTGGAGATTCCATCAATGAAACTGGTGGCGAACATATCCATGCATGCTAAACCTGTCGATACCATCTCAGCATCCAGTTTACCCAGATCAAGGAACGGTATCTCCTGAAACTGTGCCTTCAAATCTTTACCATGTGCTCCAATATAGACCACCTGTACTGGCATTCCCTTTTCTAACATCCTCTTAACCGCATTTACAGTGAAAGAGTTTTGCAGTGAGATGTGATTAGAGCCAAAGAGGCCAACCGTGAAGGTGTTCTGGCTGATACCTGACCACTCCCTGGCTTCTGATCTGTCGACTACATGAAACGGTATATTGGAGCCAACGGGAAGATGAGTGATGGTCTTGCCGTTCGTCCAGTTTTGAATGTACGATTTCCAGGCCTCTCCAGAGACGAAAACAGCATCAGCCTGTTTCACCATTCCACGGAGCTGCCAGCGCTGATATGTGGTCATCACAGCGTTCTTCCAGTCAAGTACAGGTACATAAGGCTCATGGACCATTACACCTACCCGAATTCCCTGTTTTTGAATATTCTTAACCATGGCTGGGAGGTATGGATTGAAACCACGTCTGCCGTATGAGAATGGGTTATACTGCACAATAAGCCAGTCTGGCGAAAACTCTTTTGCCAGAGTGCCCACATTGAGAACGGATTTAGGGTTTTCGAACACGTATCCCTTAGAGACAGGAATGTTCTCAATAGGGGTAGGACATGCATTCTGGTCGCAGTAGAGAATACTCACAGTATGATCTGAGCTTAATGTAACAGCCATTCTTGCTGTATAGTCTCCAATTCCATCCATTTTAGGAGGAAGAGCGGGTGTTAAAAGGCATATCTTCAAAACTGTTTGATCCTAATCCGGTTATTGGTATGATTACCTGTCAGATTATTGGCAGACTTCTGTATCAACATAAGAAGCGTTATAGATATTATAACTCAAAATAGTGGCTTTTAGTGCCAGCAATGACTTCAAAGATATCTAGTGCATAATTTGCTAATTAAGTATGAAACAAGTGCATTCTGGCGCATTAAATAATGGAATTTCAAATCTTGTATGATTTATAAGTAGAGTGAATGCATGAATTAATGAGGTGTAATCACATCAGTCTTGTTTTTTACGAAAGTATTATCTCGCAAAATGTGACAGCTTCACCCGAGATCATAACCCTGTCTTCCTGGAGTTTCAGATAGAGGCTGCCTCCGCGTGCTGAAGCCTGATATGCGGCAAGTTCAGTCTTACCCAAAATTTCACTCCAGTAGGGTGAAAGGGCACAGTGAGCAGATCCAGTAACGGGATCCTCATCTATCCCATAAGCGGGATAGAAGCATCTTGAGACGATATCATACTGATCAGAATCAGAACGAGCCGTGACAATAAGCCCGCGGTAGTTAAGCGTCCGCACTGCATCGAAATCTGGACTGAACTCAATGACATCCTTCTCTGCTGCCAGCTGCATCAGAACGTCTAATCTGTTTGCTGCGATCTTAATGGGTGACAGACCGAGGGAATTAAGCGTTTCCTTTGTTATATCCACGCTTGAAGGTACTTCAGAAGGAAAATCAAGCTCTATTTTGCCGGCATCTGTCATGGTCGCAGTCAGTCGTCCGCTAAGTGTTTGAAATTCAATATGATTTGATTGACATATTCTTGTCTCAAATAGGATATGTGCTGTTGCCAGAGTTGCATGTCCACACAGATCTACTTCTCGTGTTGGAGTAAACCATCTTAATTGGTAAATGCTGTTATCGGGGAAGCAAAACGCTGTCTCTGATAGATTTAACTCTGAGGCTATATTCTGCATCCACTGCACATCCGCACCATTTTTCAACAAGCAGACACCGGCCGGATTACCTTTGAATCTCTGGTTAGTGAATGCATCAACTATAAAAAGTCTATCTGGCTTCATCCGATATCACCTCGTGAGTGTAGAACCATAAATCCTAGAATAGCAAGCATAAGCATACCAACATACAGGAGAGCAAATGCCTCACTCCTCGTATACCTGAACTCACGCAGATTCATTCCCACAACAACGACAGAGATGGGTACGAGTGCAGGAAGTGCAACAATAAGATAAGTTAACGCCATGTAGATCAGCAGCACAACACTGAGAATAATAAACGTAGCTCTCACTTTATTAGGATCGGTCTTGAAGCGATAGAAGCAGGAAAAAAAGAATCCGATAAAAAGAAAATCTGCGAAACCTACCACATTAATTGGTGCTGCATGGAGAGTGGAACTCTTCACGCTTGGTAAGGGTGCAGTCAGAGCATGCATTGCTACTTTAGCTACGGAGGGTTTGGAGGCAGGTGTATGTACTGCCTGTGTTACCAGTCCACCACCAAACACCACATATATGTCCATTAAAAAAAGTGCTGCAGCAATAGGCAGCAATATCTTCATCTCTTTCACCATTCGAGACAGCCAAACAGCTAAACATGCTGCTCCACAGATGATGAGAATAGTGCGCAGTCCTGGAACAGAAGTGAGTATTGTGAAGTAGGGATGTGTTATAAAAGCAGTCTTTTTCCAGGGAAGCCTAGGATAAGTTTCCGCAAGAATTGGGATCATTACCATTGGAAGGAATGAAACCATAATGATAAATGTGAAAACTATTAGATGCCTGATATTCTGAAGTGTGCCTGCCAAACAGATTACCAGCCATATAGTGAGTGGAAGTGAAATAATGGTACTGCCCACCACATTGAGCTGTGTGAGAGGTAACAGATTACAGCCTGTGAACAACAGTAGAAGTGCAACTAGCCCAATAATACTTTTAATTAGGAAATTGCGGGAACTGGATGTTACTGGATTTGTCTGAATACTGGGTTCACCGAGCGCATCAATAGGAGTCACCATGCTCTCTTTGCCACTATCCATACTTGTCTCTCCTGGTGTCGCAGATTTATGTTATGAATGTACCTCAGAGAGTAAGGAAATACGTAATGGCAACGCGACTCCACCCCCTGGCTACTCCTTCCCCCTCCTTCACACACAGCTCAAATCTCAATCTTACCCTCCCTAGCAAGTCTAGCGCGCAGTTATGCTTGTCACAGTCCTCTGTCACTCAATCATGAAGCCGCCAATCATCTGTAATAATATGCGAATTTCTACCAATTTGCTTCTAAATGCTTCGAATGCGAATATTTGCCTATTGCATAGAGTAATGAAATTAGTCTATAATGTTATGGTTGCACTCAATAAAGTGTAGCTCCCAGATCAGAGCATGGCTTCAGTGTTGAAGTTGTGCGGAATGTATCTTAAAACTTAATGTATTCGATATGCTGGATCTTCCTCTTCGTCTAGTGTTGCTTTGCTCCAATAAATACCCAGCCTGAATATTAGTAGATACAAACTGAGACAACGGTGCCCTCTGAAGTAATTAAACATAGAGGTGAAAGGGGAGAATTCGTCTTATGGTTGATGAGAAGAAACTACGTGTTCTCATTGCAGATGATGAGCCCATCATCCGGCTTGATCTGAAGAAGATGTTAGAGGATTGTGGCTATGATGTAATCGGTGAGGCTGCAGACGGCTTGAAAGCAGTGGAGATGGCTAGATCTCACAAGCCTGATGTGGTTCTTATGGACATCAAGATGCCAGAGATGGACGGGATTGATGCCGCACGCATCATAACAGAGGAGAAGATCTCGCCTGTTCTGTTATTAACTGCGTACAGCCAGATAGATCTCATTGGCAGGGCTAAGGATGCCGGAGTCTACTCCTATCTTGTTAAGCCATTTAAAGAGGCTGATCTGATGCCCCAGATTGAGGTTGCAGTTGCTCGGTGGGAGGCATTTCTGAAGATTGAAGAGCAGGCTGCAGATCTGGAGGATAGGCTGGAAACCAGGAAAGTGGTTGATAGAGCCAAAGGGATATTGATGGATCAATATGGCCTCAAAGAGCAGGAGGCATTTCGTCGTATCCAGGTGCAGTCCATGAATACCCGGAAGTCTATGCGTGAGATCGCAGAAGCAATTATCATTGCACATGATGTTTAGTCATATCCCAGGGACAGAACGGAATGCGTGACAGGTCAGCACATTTTCGTACACCTCGTGCAAAGAGGCTGTTTGCAGCTCTGAGGCACAGCGATGACCCTAATCTCTCAGTTCTGCATGAAGAGCTGGACGCCCGCGATAAACAGCTTCGGGAACTGGAGAGGATAGTCGAGCGGCAGCGGCGAGAGCTGGCAGAAAAGTCCAGTGAGGCAGAGGCACTTCAGCGAGTGGCAGAGGCCACTGGCTCGGCTATCGATCTGGAAGAGATGCTGAGGGTTACATCCAGCATAGCCACCCATATTACAGGAACGGATTCCTGTCAGGTATATCTCTACGATGCTGCACATGATGAACTTGTGCTGCGTGCTGCAGATGACACAATATCCGACCTTGTGGGCAGAGTGCGGCTCAAAATGGGAGAAGGCATCACAGGTTGGGTCGCCAGGGAGCGTAAACCTGTAATGGTAAGTAAAAATGCCATGCAGGATCACCGCTTCAAATCTGTGCCGGAGATGAGGGAAGGTGACTTCCAGTCGATGCTCTCTGTTCCTCTGGTTGCTCATGGAGAGATCCTTGGAGTGATCAATGTGAGAACCCGCCATCCCCGTGAATACACACGTGGCCAGGTACAGCTTTTATCGGGCATTGCAAACCAGGTGGCAGGAGCAATCGAACGCTCCAGGCGATACCGTCAGCTCGAACGGCAGGCTGTTCATCTTCACACCCTCTCTGAAGTAAGTCAGGCAATCTCTTCAAACATGTATCTGGAGGAGCTTCTTCACCTCTTCGTTACAATGGTTGCCCGAACCATGGGCTATAAAGTTTGTACAGTTATGCTGCTGGATATTGAACGGCAGGAACTGGTGATTAAGGCTACTCAGTCCGACAATAAAGAGTATGCAGGAAAACCGAATTTGAAGGTGGGGGAGAGTGTAGCAGGAAGAGTGGTTGCGGAAGGTCGAATCATGACGCTGCATGATGTGAAAGAGGCTGAGGAGTATATCTTTCCGGACATAGCAGAGCGCATGGGCGTGAGTTCCATGGCGAGTGTTCCACTGCTCATTCAGGGTCAGGTAATTGGTGCACTGAACTGCTATACCGAACGGGTACATACCTTCACACGCGAAGAGCTGGCTATCCTTCAGGCACTTGGTGCACAGGCATCTCTTGCAATTGAGAACTCCAAGCTTATGGTACGTTCTGCGGTTATCCAGGAGATGCATCACAGGATTAAGAACAACCTCCAGCAGATTGTAAGCCTGGTTCGCCTGGAGATGCGATTTTCCAAATACAGAACGGTAGAAGATGCATTAAACGATACACTTTCACGAATACTGGCAATTTCGAGTGTTCATGAGCTTTTAAGTCGTGAAGATTTAGATTCGGTTAGCATCAAGAAGGTTGCTGAATCGCTGCTGCATGCTGCAAGGCAGAGTGTGATACCTTCTGACAAAACGATTGTTGTGGAGATGGATGGTGACGATTTCATGATGCCACTTCACAAGGCAACTTCTCTGGCTCTGGTTCTTAATGAGCTTGTTCAGAATGCAATTGAGCATGGGTTCCGTACCCTTAATGAAGGCCGTATTGCCATCCATCTTGAGGAGCTTGAGGATGTGTACCGCATACGGATCACTAACGATGGAGAGGCACTACCCTCTAATTTCACATATCGCACCACACAGAGCCTTGGGCTTTCCATAGTGGAAACACTTGTAAGAGGCGATCTCAACGGTACGTTTACCATAGAGAATGACAGTGAAGGGGATGGTATTACAGTAAGTGTTATTGTTCCCAGATAGTCGATACAGAACTTCATCTCTAGTATTTTGTATTCATATCGATATTAGATTTAGGCATAAACAGTTTTTACTTTGAAAATGGTAATTCAAAAAATTTTGAGGAGAATCTACTTGGTCTATCACTTTGAAATTACAGATATCCAGAGAAATGGATAGAATGAAAATTGGACATTACATGCCTGGTATCTGGGATCCAGGTGGGGTGGCTTCCTATATACGTCGTGTGAGTACGGCACAAATTGATGCAGGCAATGAAGTTGTCTATTTGGATAACGTTAATCATTCCCCGGAGAAATCGAAGGATATCATCTATATTGAAGATGGGGAAGATCTGTACAGGCATGCATCGAAGTTACAACTAGATATACTTCATCTACATATCCACATTCCATTCTCGCAGCCTTCCGTTCCAACTATTCGCACAGTCCATGGACATTCTCCTTATTGTCCATCCAGCAGCAGATTTTTGACCAGAATAGAGATGCCATGCCCTAATGTATATAATATGGCAGGTTGTATCTCCAGCATGTTTCGCTACAAGTGCGGTAGCATTCGTCCATTAAAGATTGTAGAGAATTTTAAACATATACAATCTGAAATGAGAACTCTACCCAAAATAAGAGTTCATACAGTCAGCCATTTCCTCAAAGAACAGATGCTCCGAGCTGGTTATTCTGCAGATCTGATAGAAGTAATTCACCTGCCAGTGAATGTGGGGGGATATCCTCAGTCGAATTCCCACACAGACAATCCACGATTCCTGTATTTGGGAAGAATTGTCCCCAGTAAAGGTTGGCACTGGATGCTGAAGGCTGTTAAAGATCTGGAAATGGATATTCATCTGGATATAGCTGGAACTGGAGATGATTCTGAAAAGCTGTTGCAATGTATAAAGGATTATGCTCTGGAATCGAGGGTGACATTTCATGGCTGGCAGAAACCAGATAGTGTGAAGCAGCTAATATCCAATTCTACAGCCATTATAGTTCCCTCAGTTTGGCATGAACCAGCAGGATTTGTACTTCTTGAAGGAATGGCATCTGCGAAACCAATAATCGCTAGTAGAGTAGGTGGTATACCAGAAGTCATTGAAGATGGAATTAACGGAATCCTTGTTCCTCCTGGAGATGTTACTTCACTAATTAGAGCGATTACCAGGCTTGGTACTGATACACAATATGCACAAAAATTAGGAATGCAGGGATATAAGGATGTGAAGGAGAAATATACCCTTGCGATCCACATGAACTCATTGATGAACTACTATTCCAAGTGCATTGATGAGTTTAAAAAGTAGAGACATGTGCAGCAATTGTTAAAAACATTTTTCATAATGTGGCCAACAACTTCAAATTTCAGATCACAGAGCAGCGAGCAGCCAAAATGAAATCAAAATTAAATAATTTTATATTCCACCTGCTCCTTTATATATGTAATCACGTCATCTCTCACATTCCTTCACACACAATACGCCTGGCATTTTACAGAAAGCTTATGGGTTGCGACATCGGCAGCCATAGCCACATTCTGTTGGGAGCATTCTTCAGAACCCGTAATAATTTTAAGATGGGCTGTAACAGCATTATTAATCAAGACTGCGAACTGGATAACAGAGGCTACCTCACTATTGGTTCCAATGTATCAATATCATCCAGAGTTTCCATATTAACTCAGGACCACGACATTCTATCACCCGATTTTGTTGGAAGAGCCAAACCGGTTGTGATTGAAGACTATGTGTTTATTGGCGTAGGTTCTATAGTGCTTCCAGGCGTTACAATCCACAAGGGAGCCGTTGTTTCAGCTGGAAGTGTTGTCATGC
>JAJZFJ010000284.1 GCA_021805395.1 bacterium | reverse complement strand
CGTGTGGCGGATAGCAGCACACTACGCATTCGTGTTAATCCGGATGACCTGGAGGAGATCAGGGGCCACAGGGAAGAGATACTGGAACTGGTTGATGGAGTGCCTCATCTTGAAATTATTGGTGATCGCCGGGTTGGGATTGGAGGTGCTGTTGTTGAAACTGGAAGTGGTGTGATTGATGCCAGAATAGACACTCAAACCACTGAGATTGAGGGCACGTTGAACGATATGAAACGTGGTAGAGATGCAAGGGAAATATCCGATTGAAAACTGAACAGAAAATTGCCAGTCTTCATCTACCACCCATACTGCCTCCGTCCATCGATCTGGAGCGATTTCGCACAAGAATTGACCGCATGGATCCAGTCCGACAAAATGGAAGGGTAAGCCAGGTAATCGGTCTGGTGATCGAGTCAATTGGTCCAAGGGTCATGGTTGGCGAGATTTGCCATATCCACTGTGACAGAATGGAAGCTCCCATAAAGGCAGAGGTTGTGGGATTTCGAGGTGACAAAGTTCTACTGATGCCTCTAGGCCTGATGGAAGGGATTAAACCTGGCAGCGAGGTTGTAGCAACGCACCAGTCCCTGCAGGTTCCTGTGGGCAATGCCCTGCTTGGCAGGATGCTGGATGGACTGGGGACGCCTATGGACGGAGGACCGCCACTAGATCTTAACGCATTCGTTCCTGTGAATGCATCTCCCCCAAATGCCGTTACGCGCCCAAGAATAAGGGAAATACTTCACACTGGCGTGCGGGCTATTGATGGATGCCTCACTTTGGGTAAGGGACAACGGATGGGCATCTTTGCGGGATCTGGTGTCGGAAAATCTACCCTGATGAGTATGATTGCACGCAACACCTCAGCAGATGTGAACGTGATTGCCCTGGTGGGAGAACGAGGCAGAGAGGTTCGCGACTTTGTGGAGGAAAGCCTTGGTATAGAAGGTATTCAGCGGTCGGTGGTTATTGTTGCCACTTCTGATCAACCAGCTTTAGTGAGAATCAAAGCAGCAATGGTTGCAACGGCTGTTGCAGAGTATTTCAGAGATTTAGGGAATAATGTGATGCTCATGATGGATTCAGTCACCCGTTTGGCACTTGCCCAGCGAGAAGTTGGACTGGCAATCGGAGAGCCTCCCACTACCCGTGGATACACTCCCAGCGTTTTCGCAATGCTTCCCCGGCTCCTTGAACGTGCTGGAACAGCCTCCACTGGGAAAGGCTCTATCACAGGGCTATACACTGTGCTTGTGGAGGGTGACGACATGAATGAGCCGGTAGCAGATGCAGTGAGAGGTATTCTTGATGGCCATATTGTGCTGTCCCGTCAGATGGCACACAAGGGCAGTTATCCGGCTATCGATATTCTGCAGTCACTCAGCAGAGTGATGAACCACATCGTTTCTGAGGAACAGCTGGCTGCATCAACTCATATTCGCGATATCATCGCAGCATTTGCAAGTGCAGAGGATCTCATCCGGATTGGTGCCTACGTTGAAGGGAGTGACCCCCGTATCGACCGTGCTCGAGGCCGTATCCTCAGCACAGAACAGTTCCTTTTGCAAAAACCTGATGAGCCGTCCAGCTACGAGCAGACATTGCGTGACATGCTGCTCAAGTTTTCAAACTGAAGCATTTATGGTTAAAACTGGTTTCCGGATGAAATCACACCAATGCAAAAATTCAAATTCAGACTTGAGACTGTTTTACATGCCAGACAAACGGCAGAAGATTTCGCAGAGAAAGCTTTTTCAACTGCTTACGGTAAATGGGTGCTTGAAAAGGAGAAGCTTACTCAGCTGGATATGGAATTTCAGAAAACAGTTGCTGAAAGACCAGGCTCAAGAGCTGGAGAAAGATTTGATCCTGCAGATATCTTTGCAAGAGAGAGGTATCTGGAAACAATTATGGCAGCACAAGAACAGCAGCGGCGTTATGTAGAAACAGCGCGCATGCTTGCGGAAGAACAGCGAATGCAGCTACTTGCTGCCAAGCAGGCAAGAGAAGCAGTATCAACACTCAAAGATAGAGATCTGGCTGCACACACATATAAAATGCAGCAGATAGAACAGAACAATCTGGATGAAAAAGCAGCTCAGCAGCATATTCAAAAAATGAACCAGGATAGCAGTCTATTCTGAGAATGGAGATTTCCATGTTAAGCGATTATAACTCAGCCATCTCCCGTATACAACAGCTTGAAAGCAGAATTCAGGCGCTAGAAAATAGTGTAGCACCACCACACATTCCAGCTGCACCAACTTCTGCCATGCAATCAGCGCCAGTTTCGGCACCTCAGTTTAGCAGCATGTTAAATGGAATGACAACTCCTTCCTCATCACTGCTTACAAAATTCTCCCCGTATATCGACGGTATCATTACCAAATATGCAAATCAGTACAATGTTTCACCAAATCTTGTGAGAGCGGTAATCACACAAGAGTCATCCGGCAATGTTATGGAACATTCCAGCAAGGGAGCCATGGGACTGATGCAGCTTATGCCATCAGAAGCATCCACCTTAGGAATTACAGATCCATATAATCCAGAACAAAACATTGCAGGTGGCACAAAGCTGCTGTCCAGCCTACTGCAGCGCTTTCAGGGAGATGTACCTCTTGCACTTGCTGCCTACAATGCCGGCCCGGGTGCCGTGGAAAAGTACAACGGCGTACCCCCCTATCCTGAAACCCAGCACTATGTACAACGTATACTACAGATGATGAACCACTAAGAAGGATTTTTCACTATGCCCAAGATTATTAAGTTAGGTATGTTTCTGCTCATTCCTATTGTGCTCGCTTCAGCAATTGGATACGGCCTGCTGAAAATGAATATTTTACCGGGACACAAATGGGCAGCCGAAAAAGGGCCAATGGGTGTGGCAATGAAGCTTCTAAAAATTAAGCCATTGGCGAAGAAGAAAGTAGAAACAGCTTCAGCACAGCAGGCAGCCACTCAGGCTGAAGACCCGCTGGCAGCAGAAAAGCAGGCATTGAATGCAGAGAAACAGGCGTTTAACCTCGAAAAATCTAACTGGGAAGCTCAACAGCAGCAACAGCAGCAGGCAGCTCTTCATCCTGCTGCTCCACCCGTGGATCCCGCCCAAATCTCTCGTTTAGCTGAGATTTATGGCAATATGGACAGTGCAACAATTATCAAGATCTTCAATAAACTTCCACCAGAAGAGGTAGTCGATCTATTGCGCCAGATGGGCAGCAGGAAAGTAGCACATGTACTGGCAGGCATGGATCCTGTGAAGGCAGCAACATTAACACAGCAGTTGTCACAGGCACCACCCACACCACCAGCTGCTTCTACTGATGCGACATCCATGCAGTAATGTGGAAAAAGCAGTGAATATTACCATTCATCAACAGTATGGTAGCTCAATCTGATACTGGAATGGTCTATGGAGGCAGCAAGTACTGAGGTTTCCATAGGCCAAATACAGATAATTATATCAAATTATTCGTATTGCAATAAATAATATTTTATATAACACAATATGACTGTTAAAATATAATCTGTAATTGGATTAATCTGACTCGTAAAATTCACCTACATGATTCTCATATTTGAAATGAGCTGGAAAATTCGGACTAAAATCAGATAAAAACTAAGTTTCGTAATATATTTTATTTAATTTAGCACATTTGGAACTACTTTTTCTAAAAAACTGTTCACTTTAATGAAGCATCTGATAAGATATTTGCATTAGCTGGCGGTGTCATTATCAGATCGTTTCGATTACCTAGGAAAAGTGGAATAATATGACAAGAGCAAAACGGAAAAATGCTCCCCCCTTAAGTTTTATAACAATTGCATCAGTTGGATGTGGCTGTATAGCATTGAGCTTCGTAGCAGGCACATCACTTTTTAATTTCCCACAGGGTAGTTCAGCATCAGCTCAAGATAGCTCGCTTCATTCTATACGTGAAGTCCAACACTGCCCACAATACCTTCATGCAGAAACTCTTTACCACAAGAAACAGTATTCTGCTGCTGCCACTAAACTAACGAAGCTGGAGAATTCACGTCCTTTCTCACGTTCCCAGATCAAGTATATTCAGAAGAAGCGGGAGCTTTGCATTGCTCATCTTATGCATATCGGTCGTGTAACTATGCCTCTTCCGTTACCAGTACCAGAGTCAATGCCAGACTGTGGACTTAGAGCACTTGTACTTGCACTTCATTATCTGGGAATGCCTGTGGATCTTGATGCTTTGGAACAAGAATCACCTGGAACCGGCAAAGGCAGCGGAATGAAAGCTCTTGCCAGCATTGCCGGGCGTTACGGTCTTAATCCACAATGTGTAAATATAGACATAAATGGTCTCGCAAGCCTGAAAACACCAGCTATCAGCGTGGATGATGATAACCACTATATTGCAATCTACTCTCTGCAAAATAACAGTGCCGTTATACATGACCCCACCATGACTGGTGCAACCACCACCTCCCAGAAGGATCTGCTAAAAATGACTGGAGGGCATTTTCTGGAACTGGGCAAGTGATGGAGTGAGAGAAATTTGGCAGGGATGGCATGGGAAGGTAGATGGAGATTGCAGCTATATAGCAGTTTCCCCCCCCTGCCATAGCCATTCCCTGTGGGTCACTCAGTGAGGAGCATGAGAACGTGATGAATAGTGTGAGGGTGAAGGTGGACACTGTCCAAGTGACTCCTTCATTATCTCTGCCCCGGAGGGGATGAATCCCCTCCCTGGGTCGACAGCACCCGCCTGCGCGGGTGAGCAGAGTGCGAGCCATTCCGGCTGGGGTTAGGTGGTTTGGGCTGCCTTAATACTTACCGAGAAGAAGCTCGTAAGGTTTACAGTCTTGTGCATCTCGTCCGCACAGGCGGACGGTTAGGCCGCTAGCGTCCGGTTTTAACCGGACATGGCATATGCGAGTTGTTTAGCATCAATATTTACTGGTAACGGCACTGTAACAGGAGGCACATCATTTCTGCCCCGGAGGGGATGAATCCCCTCGCTGGGTGAACAGCACCCGCCTGCGCGGGTGAGCAGAGTGCAAACCGTTTAGTATGGTGTTAGCTGGATGTAGTAATGGTAGGGTTAACACATTTAATGAAGCAATACTAGCAAACTGAACGAGATTCTGGTTACTTATAACGTTACCCCGTTATGAGAGGACCTGTTACAATTCAGAACGGGATTTTAAGCTTGGTAGTATAGATTTCTATAGCAACGTAGCTCAAGCATAGCAACACCATCAGCCGCTCAGGTAGTATGCCCACTCCCGTGCTCTACAACGGCGCGGCAGGCTACCAGTCCGACAGCGCCACAGGGCTGGAGCTGCTTGGCCATCGGTACTACGACCTGAGTATAGACCGCTTCCTCAGAAGCGACCCTGCACAGGCTGGCACGAACTGGTACGCTTTCTGCGGCGATAATGCACTAGGTAGATTAGACCCTTATGGACTATACTGGTGGTTCAATCCTGATACTGGTTATCTCTATTGGGTAGATCCTAACATTGGCAAAGTATATGTAAAAGGGAAAGGTTATTCAGGCAGACCGGGGTATAGAATTCCAAAGATGATCACAAGAAGGCATTAGAACCAATTCCTAAGCGTGAGTAAGGCATCGGTCCGTCCATTGACCACATCACACCAAGAGCAATGGGACTTCATCCATCACCACTTAATCACATGCATGCACGTGGAAGATTTCTGATTCATGGAGATAACACCAAGCATAATGCATCCTCTAGCTGCATTATTCTGCCTCCTAATATTCGCAAAATCAAAGCCAAACGACATAGGTCTCCATGTGGAAACCTTTTGCATGTTGGCACCGAACCTTTGCCTTCACCGAATTACGGTTATTTGTACTTTTAGCCTCGGTGTTATTACCGGTTATTCGTAACACGGATTAAACCGGTGATGTAAAGCCGATCTCCCATGCACGTTCACAAGTCATGGGAGATCGTCGGTGGATAAATTTCGGAGTTGAAAACATATGGTAATCTGTTTGGCGAGATCCATAAGGTCTTGAGTTGTTAGGTAGTTTGACTTGAATACCATTTAGTTGGTAATAGATGGAGTTTTCCCTTAGGTTGCGAAAGCTACTTAAGTTTATCGGATTTTCGCAATGAGTACCAATAGCCTCATTAATGGAGCCAGAAAAATGAAACTATTTGCAAAGTTAATTTGGAGTATCGTACCAGTTCTCTTTTTGTCGATATGTTGTATATCATCAACATCGCAGGCTGATATTCACCAAGAGCGGACCAACAAAATTATAAGGGTCATTAAAGGCAATATAATCCTGGTCTTGAAAATGAAGTACGACAAGAAGTTATATTCGGAGGTCGACGCCGATCTTTATTGGGGTTTATTTACCCATGATAATTATCGATGTGCAAGTATGGATATCACAGTTGATAAGCAAAACTTGCGGATTGGGGATTTCTTGTTTTCTCCTTTGTCAAACGTAGTTACGGCTAGCATCACAAGATCTAGTAATTCTAGTCATTTTTCTATTCACATCGGAGGTGGAGATGCAGGTGCAGCTTATTGGGCTACAATCACCTTCAAGTACATAAAGAGTAGGCATCGATATGAACCTGTTTCTCGAATACTAAGAAATGCTGAATTTCCTAACTCATACTATGAGAAAAGCACTTATCACATGTGGTGGTAACCTAAATAGCTCTGGGCATCTATAACAAAATAGATCATTCCTAACAATATACATGATCTACTCAAAGCAAAACGCGCGAAATTATAACATATGGGGAAATCATACATACCAGCACAAATGCTCGGTGACTGGTGTCCAGAGAACAATGTGGTTTCCATGGTGCAACCAATCCGAACATGCTTCCATTCTGTGCAGTTCCAAACTCGCTGCTGTCTTTCATGCCTTTGTGGCATGATCAGCTTCGGGGTGTCGCTACCCGGGTGTGGGTAGTCGAACTGCTAAATAGTACGGCATTCTGGTTCGGGGTAACGTTTCCCCGTATTGGAAAGCGGTGCTAAAATATAGTCAGGGATTTTGTGCTATGCAGCAGCGAGAGTGAAGAGCGCGGTTGTACCGACTACACTTACCACACTGATCCCCAGAGCATGGTGCTGGGCATAACCGCTGCTGGCTCAGTCACAGACGCCGTACTCTACGACGCCTTTGGCAACACGATAAGCCGCACAGGCAGCACGAAAGAAGTGATCAGATTCCAGTGATCAGTGATCAGTACGGAATCCGGGATTGCAGCCACTAAGGGAATGCCTCCATACTGTGTCAAGGTCCACTCGCTGCTATGCTTCATGTGTTTGTGGCATGGGCAGTTTCGGGGTAACGTTTTCCCCTTGTGTGGAGACGAACTGCTAAGTAGTCCATGATTCTGGTTCGGGGTAACGCTACTCCTTGGTGGGCAGAGGTGCCACCCTCGAGTTTGGGATTTCGAACTTACCAGAACCTTATACACAGCAGGTTTGCGTAGGTATAGCAACACCATCAGCCGCTCAGGCAGTACACTGACTCCATTGCTCTACACGGCGCGGCAGGCTACCAGTCCGACAGCGCCACAGGGCTGTAGCTGCTTGGCCATCGCTACTACGACCTGAGTATAGGCCGCTTCCTAAGCAGCGACCCGGCACAGGCTGGCACGAACTGGTATGCCTACTGTGGCAATAATCCACTGGCAAGAGTAGACGCAAGTGATCATAATTGGATAACCCATAGCTAGAAAGAATAAACCTCAATATTGAGAGAAACATTATATAGCTGTAGGTACAGGAGGTTTCACAAAATCAATCAACCTGCGTGTAACATAATGAGTAAAATAACGGAATTCAAAACGAGATCAATTTATGATAGTGAAAGGATAGTACTAAAAGTGGTAAAATATCTTTATGACTGGTGGAATGATGATGGAGCAGATTCACCTGACGCTGCATTCTACACATATGACTATCCTGGGATTTTGCTTTCTCACCAAATTAGTAATCCAAGTTTACCTATTACCAGATAACATATCGAATATATGAAATGGAAAAAATTGGATTTCCAAATATTTCCATATATCTAACATCATGGAACAAGAACTATGAAAAATAATTCAAATATTCTTCGAAAAGTAAACCACAAAACTTTTTATATAAATACCACCACTTTATACATGCTTGTATCCATCACCATCTCTTGCATTGGTCTTTCCATTATGCCAACCTGTGCATTAATTGCATTTTTCTGCATACTTTTGAAATATTTCATTCCAAATATGAGACTTCATAGAAAATATGATAATTGTCGACATTATAAAAACCCCCAAATCGTGATCAAAGTCACAGCATTTGCTTTAGTATTCTCAGCAATAGCTGCTTATATCATTAATTCAACAATATTTCGCAGTCATATACATGGATGGCATGAATATATCCTGTGTGGCGTTATTCTGGGAGTTGTGATACAAACTGCACTGTATTCTATATCCAAATTAACATACAAGGATAAAAATCTTGTATCAATGTACTAAGTAAGTGTCTAAAATTTCACGACCCTCCATTATTTGTGTGCATGTATATTATTGCAAATGAGCCACCGAAATCTAATAGTAGTTGTTCTGTAAAGTTACTGAGCGGAGCAAAAGTATGACCATACATGAAATCATGTGTCTGGTATTTCCGATTTTAAAAGTTTGCAGCTAATATACCACCAATTTACTACCCCTCAAAGGTGGATGATTGTGAATAGGAAATAGTTGTCAGTGGAGAAACTGATGTTCATGCCCAACATACTCATTCAAATGATTGCCACCGTGATCTTTCATCTGTAGCGCACTCACTTAAGGGTAACATTTGAATAATCGCAACAATACCCTATAACGTGAAGCAATACTACCTTGCTGAACGATATTCTGGTAATGGTTTAACTTTATCCATTGTGGTCTGAATTCTGACCTAGAAGTATGGGATTTACAGCCCCTAAAGTGGGCAGGTTCCTTCGCAACGACTTGGCCTTAGCCTACACTAACATATACGGGATATTGGTTCTGGGTAACATATCCCCTATGTGGACTGCTTAGCCTGCTTCTGCATAATACTAATGCTAAGCAGCCCGCACTCTTACCCCTCCTTGAATAAGTGCAAGCGAATGCCACGAGGAGGGGTCGCGACGGAGTCGCGGGGGTGGAGTCTCTGGCGAGCTTATAACCACATAAACTTATTAATCAGAGTGTAACTACACTCCAACCCGCGTTCTTACCCTCCCTTAGCAAGCGTAGCGCGCGGCAAGGGGAGGGTCGCGCTACAGCGCGGGGAGAGGTTAAAAGCTGGTAAT
>JAJZFJ010000233.1 GCA_021805395.1 bacterium | reverse complement strand
CACGGTAGATCCAAAAATTTCTACCGCTCGATTAAGTATGGGAACAGCATCTAAAGTGATTCAACAGCTTGAAGAACAATCACTGATCAGAAGGAATGGCAGAGTAGTTCAGGTGGTCGGTGCTGAAGACATGATGAACGGTCTGTTGTATAACTATACGCCTCCAAGTGAATGTCAAATATCAGGGATCATTGATTATCCTATATCAGAGATACAGTCTCGTTTAACTATTGATAGACATCAGATGACAGATTCAAGTAAGGGAATCAAATTTATATCCACTGGAATTGGATCTGCGAGTAGATATAAATTGTTATCTGGAATAGACAGAACATCTCTATATGTAAATAATCTGGATTTAGCCCTTGATTTACTGAATATTAAACCCACTAAAGTATTTCCAAACATCGAACTAATCGAAGAACATAATGACATGGTCTACTTCGACCCACGAAGAGACCCAGACATGATCTGGGCATCCCCTATCCAAACATGGATTGAGTTAAAAATGGGAGGACCACGAGAGAAAGAAGCAGCAGCCTTACTTGAAGAAGCACTTGCCAATAGTAGTGGGGAGCATATTAAGTGAATGAACTCAATCTGGATTTGTTAATTGCTAAGGATCCATTGACACCACATATACTCGATATTGTCTCTCAACCTGAATCGACCCATCTGATTTTAGCTGGCGGGTTTGGTATTAGAATTAAATCGGCATTTATCAGAGAGCAGGGATTGCAAAACCGCACCTTAATTCCTGCCATTCCTGTTATCAGAAGCACTCAGGATCTGGATTTCTTTCTGAATTTAGATTTGTGGATCGAACCAAATGGAAGCAGTAAGTTCCGAGGGATGCTGGAGAGACTGGGATATTCGGTTATTCCTTCTGCAAAAAATTATCAGTTCGGAAAAGACCAGGACCCAATCACTAAGAGATGGAGCGTGAAGATAGATCTTCTCAGCAGAATCCCTAACGAAAATGAGCAGGTGAAATCAGATTCGAGACGGGTTGGAACAGGTCACATTCATGGGCGTTCAACTCCAGAAGCTTTTGCAATTAATGAAGCACCTCTTACTATAAGTTGCTGTGGTAATGGCACTATAAATAACAATAACCATACTGTGGTAAGGATCCCACATCCCTATTCATTCATAAATATGAAGTTGATGGCGGCTTATGATTGGTATTGTTCAATTAAAAAGGGAGATGGAATCAAGAACAATAGTGAGAAGCATGTGTATGATGTATATGTATTAGTGGCTATGTTAGTATCAGAAGAGGTGGAGGTGTGTAGAGAATTATCAGGTAAATTTAAAGATTTACCGATTGCCGTTTCGATTAAAGAGCATGCCATTTCACTTTTTGGGGATCCTAATGATGCAGGTTATCGTAAAGTAATTGAACTGTTGAAAGGTACTCCCAGCGATTACGATACCTTTTGGCAGGGGCTACAAACAGTATTGGGATTGATGGAATAAATCTCATCACAATTAATCTGGGAATCAAAAGCCAGGATATAGGTTCGAACGAATTACTTTAATAAATTAATGCTCATCATAGTATATAAATTTGATTTCTGACCACTTCTGATCACTTATTTAAGTGCCTTATCTTTATATATTTCCAATATTAGCACACTTTCCGATTTCGGAAATGTGCCATATATTGGAAACTATGCTGTGGCGTTGAATGTTCTTGTTCGATTAATTGCCTTGCGTAAACGGGAAGCGTACTCTGAATGTGGAATCTCGATTGCTCCTAGGCTTGCAAGGTGAGGCGTGAGGTACTGAACATCCAGCAGTTCAAAACGGGATCGATTCAAAGTATCCACTAAGGCGGCTAATGCTACCTTGGAAGCATCTGTCTCCCGATGGAACTTGCTCTCAGCCATAAACGCAGCTCCTATGGAAATGCCATAAGTGCCACCTACAAGTCGATCTGCCCGCCAAGTCTCCACACTGTGTGCGTAACCTGCCCTGTGAAGTATGGAGTAAAGCGTAATGAACTCTTCACTTATCCACGTACCAGTCTCCCTGTCTGCACATCCCCGCATAACACCTTCAAAATCGGTATCAATCCGAACCTCATAAGTGCCTTTTCTAATGGTTTTGGCGAGTGATCGTGAAATATGGAAACCATCGAGAGGTATGATTGTACGAGGATCTGGCTGATACCAGCCCAGCATATCCTCTTCTGCATGGTACATGGGGAATATCCCGTTTGCATATGCCTGTAGTACACCCTGCGGTGTGAATTCCAAGTTCAAGTGGCGACTCCATGTAAGAAGCGGCTATAAATCTGGTGGTATACTTTTCAGAATACCCTTAGAAATGAGAGTTCACAATGCTTCTTGCAATTGATGCCGGGAATACCAATGTTGTTATTGGCGCATACCAGGGGAGTGGAGCTTCTGCACACCTTGCTGCCCAATGGCGAATTCGAACCGACAGAGAGCGTACAGCGGATGAGCACGGCATGCTGGTTAAAGATCTGCTAAACGACAGAGGGTTTACGTTTTCCGACATCCATAATATTGCCATTGCCAGCGTTGTACCACCAATTAACGCTTCCCTCATTGAAATGTGTAAAACTTACTTCCATATCTCACCCTTTGTTGTCGGACCGGAAACCGATTCTGGTATCACCATCCATTACAAACCAGCTTCAGATGTTGGTGCAGATAGAATTTGCAATGCCGTGGGTGCATTCTCACGGTATGGAGGTCCTTGTATTGTGGTGGACTTCGGTACTGCTACTACCTTCGATGCAATAGATGTGAACGGTGACTATCTGGGTGGTGCGATTGTGCCAGGAATTGGCATATCCATGGATGCACTTTTCAAACAGGCTGCTCGCCTCTTCAGAGTGGAGCTGGCCGAGCCGCCGAAGTCTATAGGGCAGACTACGGTACATGCTATGCAGAGCGGGCTGCTTTTTGGGTTCGCTGGTCAGACAGATGCAATGGTGGAGCGTTTCAAGGCTGAGCTTGGTCCTAATGCAAGGGTTGTTGCTACGGGTGGTTTGGCAGAACAGATAAGTTCAGTGAGCCGTACCATTGAGCTAACAGATCCTATGATTACACTGGAAGGCTTGCGAATTATTACTGAAAGACAGTAACACGTATCGTTCAACTAACATATATAAATCAGATTAATTTATGATACAGAACTTGATCTGGGTATTTCCTTAAGTATGCTTGTTTAGATGCATTTATTCCGGGTGGTGCGCAATGCTGATGCAGGGTGAGCAAAACAGGTAACTGCTCTGAGACATAAACCATCGCTCACCGCTGCTATAACCTATAACAAGGCTTCATCAGTGATTTCTGATGTACCTATTCTATCGTGGGCCACCTGCACCTGGCATTCCCATCATGCCCATACTCGATTTGTGTGCCCCTTTTGGAGGTACGAAAACAAACAGACTTGCAGGCAAATGGGGATTAATCTTCTCACTGAGAAGTGTCATAACAACTTGTGTTGTACCCATTGGAGTTGGAACACTGGAAGTTATCTGTTTGATGTGATAATTTGCCCTGTTGACATAGAACACCATAGGGATTTTTGCACCCTTGTTTGCCTTATATGAAACTTCCCATACCGGAGTTTTTCCAACCATACCAGTTTTTATTAAGGTAAATTTCCCGTCAAGATGTGCCATATTAGGGACCATGCCGGAAGTTTGGCTTAACATAGCCTGACGGGCTGGCCCAGAGTTTGGAATTGGTGTTATTGTGTAAGAGTTGTTCATAGGCACATATACAGCAATATCTTTTCCGTTGCTCACCATCTCAGTTTTGATTCCATGAGCATAAGGATTTTGACCATTTATCTTACCTGGCATTTTAACCTGTGTGGTCATATCGACGTGAGATTTAATTCCCTCCTGCCGAATAAGAATGCTCATAGACATATGCATCTTGCCAAAACCCATGGTTGCAGCCCAGTCCTGTGATAAAGTGTGAGCGTGGGAATACACAGCTCCCGTTTTACTCATGATTGCATTCCCTGTTGGTTGGGCTGCTGCGTTAACAGGCAGAATAGAGACTATTGCACATGCAGCGATGGCTGGTAGATTACAGCTATCAGTTTTCTTCATTCGATACTCCTGGATTAGTTATAGAAACAAGATTAAGAAATTATTCTAGATCCATAAATATTACAGATCTGATTTAATCATAGTTGATTATGACACTATTATCACATCAGTAATGATTTCAAGACATTTATGTACTGTAGCATTAGCAAAACTTCTTATACCTGGCCTGATACTGCCAAAATCAAAAGCTCGTGGACGATGTTTCTACAGATGAAAACCAGTTTCAGGATCGACCCTGTAACAGATTTGAAACCACGTCTTGTGGCATGCCCATTTCCTGCCAGGATGCTTCTGTTGCCCCGGGCGGTACTTTAAAATCAAACTTGGAAGGTGGAAAAGAGGCATTCAAGGTCTGGTGAAGTAGATGATAGTCTGTTGTTTCATAGCCAAATGGTGTTTTCTGCTTCGTTTTCACTTCCAGTACGTCATAACTCGCTTTTGAAACATAGATAATTCCCGTGCGTTCTTTTGCTTTGGATGAATTTGAGGAAGTGTAAGACAGAACCCAGACAGGAATGTTCATTAGCTTGGAAGAACAAATAAACTGTACGTTGCCCTTTTTGAATGAAAAAATTGGATTGCTCGGCCGTTGATCCCTGGAAGTGGCTGCTACAAGTTTGGGATATTTCAACATGTCAATTTTATGGTATCAATTACGACCTGGGATATAGAAATATGCATATTTCCCATTGTTTATAAACTCTATTGAAGTCTTTGTTTTATTGCTGCTATTAGAGCCGGGTGAACCTGAATCATCTGCCTTCATCGTAAACATCATTCTCTCATTCACACCTTGTTTGATATCTGAGCAATGAATGTTCATTCTGAATGTGCTGAAGCTTTTCATAGTTTCAGTGCTTATGCTGGACTCCATCACCCATGTTTGCTGAATGGAATGTACTGAAGAATATTTCGCATTAATGTGGCTTATTATAACGGATGCACTGGGATGTGCCGAGCAGTTAGTAATTACTGATACGGCATATGTTAATAGAGTTGTAATCAGAAATACTCTTCGATATTGAATGGTCATAGTTTTCTCCCTATTGCTGTAAGCCACCATTATCCAAAATATAAACGCGGTAACTCTTTTGCAGGTTTCAGTATTTCAACATTCGTTGGTTTGTTTTGACTGTCATGATTGGACACTAGCGACAATAGACAGCTAAAACTTCGTACATAATAAACAATACCTTCCAAATCTGACATTTCCTGCAAAATGTAGCCAGAACTTGACAGTATGACGCCCTCATGCTAGAATGAGACTTGCGTATGCGTGGAGTGATGTCCGAGTTGGTCGAAGGAGCACGACTGGAAATCGTGTAATGGTCAAAAACCATTCGAGGGTTCGAATCCCTCTCACTCCGTTGTTAGGGCGTTTTTGTTGTTGCAGGAGTACAGTAATTGTCTCAGCCCCACAGTAAATCAAAATTCAAATCCGCATTAAAGATATTTGTTATGCTGCTGTTTGTTCCTCTGGTATACATTGCTGGAGCAAGCATCTCCTTCATGGTAAGAGAGCGACGGGCGAATGCCGAGTTCACCCAGATGCGTATGCCTCAAGTCAAACCCGTATCCAAATCTTCCAGACTAATGGTCTTCTCACCTCATTGCGATGATGAGACGCTAGGATGTGGTGGCCTTATACAGCAGACTTTAGCTGCTGGCGGTGATGTTGAAGTGGTATTTCTCACAAATGGTGACGCTTTCAGGACAGGAGTGGAGTGCATGGCACATACCACACATGTGCATCCTGCAGACTTCATAAAGTATGCCTCACTGAGGCAGGGAGAGTCTCAAAGGGCATTAATGCATCTCGGTGTACCCAAAAGTCATATCCTCTTTCTAGGATTCCCAGACGGAGGCTCTATGCATATCTGGGAAAATCACTGGAGTACCAAAGATCCATTTACATCGCCATTCACCGATACGGATGCTGTGCCCTACAAGCTTGCTGTCTTTCCACATACGCTATACTGTGGTTCCAATATCGTTCATGCAATGCAGGATCTGATGGAGCAGTTCAAGCCAACAATTATAACGGTTACTCACCCTCAGGATGATCATCCTGATCATGAGGGGGCTTCGGCTTTTGTTACTCTTTCATACGACCTACTTAAAGAGATGAAACCATCCCATAACTGGATGCAGAACTCCCAACTCCTGTACTATCTGGTGCACAGAGGAGACTGGCCAACCCCGGAAGGTCTTTACGAGAACATGCCGCTCACTCCTCCGCATCCAATGGCCTATCTCGATACGCGCTGGATGACTTTGCCACTCACACCTGAACAGACAGAATTAAAGCTGCAGAGCATCGATATCTACAAAAGCCAAACTGCAATGATGGGTCGGTTTTTGAGATCTTTCGCGAGAAAAAACGAGATGTTTGGTTACCTTCCTGAAGAGATGCTGTATGATCTACCAACCACAGATGCAGAACCTGGTGTAACACCTTCAACGTGGCAAAGTATTCCACCCATTCTACTTAATCCTCAAAGGGATGATATGCTGCGTGCGCTGAACGGTGGGGCTAACATTTGCGCTGTTTTCGCCTGCAGGTATGGAGATACGCTGCATGTGCTGCTTGAATTGAGAAGCCCTGTTAGCACTCGGTTTAGATATCAGATTAATCTTCGCCCGGTGAATTCTGATGGGCTTTCTATTGATAAGGATCTATCCTGGAGCATCTATCCAAACGAAAAAAATCTGCCAGAAGGCGCAGTTACCAAAGCAAGTGGAAGATGGCTATTGTTCGACATACCATGGAATGATATTAGTACAGAAACTCGTGGGAAACATGTTTCTTTCATAGGCATTAGTGCACATACTACGCTTTCTGAAATGGAAGTAGACAAAACAGGTGTCAGGTTGTTGAGGTGTACTCCTTTCACATCAAACTATCTTCGACCCTCCTAACGAAAAGAAAGACAAATACAGGAGAACTATGCGACTCGGAATTATGGGTGGCACATTTGATCCTATACATTATGGACACCTTTTTGTAGCAGAAGACGCCAGACTGATGTTCAAGCTGGACAGAGTGATCTTCATTCCGAACGGAATACCTCCACATAAACAGGTTGGAGCCATGACAACCGCCAGGCACAGATATGCCATGACTCTGATAGCAACGCACAACAACCCTACGTTTGTGTGCTCACCCATGGAAGTGCAACGAAGTGGTCCATCTTACACCATAGATACACTGCATCAGTTGAGGCGGGAGAATCCGCTTGCAGAGCTGTTTTATATCACTGGTGTGGATGCAATTGCCGAAATGATGTCATGGAAAAGCCATGAAGATGTAATACAGTTAGCGCAGTTTGTGGCTGCAACACGTCCTGGTTTTGCGTTGAACCAGTTGAGGAGAAGGTTACCAATGGCCTACCTTCAGAGGATACTCCCTTTGAATACAACGGCGGTGAACTTATCATCAACTATGATTAGAGACCGGATAACCAAAAAACTTCCTGTGAGATATCTGACACCTGATGGTGTAGTAAACTATATCTATCAACATAAAATTTATGGAGATAGCCCACCCCCAGAGACGGGAGAGAATTATTGATGACAGATTTTATTAACTCGGATGCATTGGACGAGATTGAAGATGAACTGGAAGAGTTTGAAGAGGAGACTGAAGAAGAAGAGCTGCTTGATGGGGATCTGACATCCACCGAGCGGGTGGAGCTTATGGCACACGCAGCTTCTGCTGTGAGGGCTGAAGACATTATTGTTCTGGATTTGCGTGAGCTTACGATTATTGCTGATTTCTTCCTTATATGCACCGGTAAATCGTCAATACAGATAAGAGCTATCTCCAACCGTATTGAAGAGTGGATGGGCAAAAGAGGAATTAAACGCCGCAGGGTGGAAGGGTATCAGGAGGCCACCTGGATACTGATGGACTATGGGGACATCATTGTGCATATTATGGCTGCCGAGCAGCGAGAGTACTTCAGACTCGAAGAGTTTTGGAGTGGAGCTAAACGTTTGGCTATTGATCTCGATGAAGAGCCACTCACTTTAAATAGCGAGGAGTAACTGTGATGGAAGAGAAGCCGGCTGGTGGTATTGTTCAACAGTCCGACCCCCTGAAAGACAATCCTGAACGTCGTAAACAGGTGGAAATGGATCTGCTAAAGATGGGCATGTCTCCAGTTGAAATTCAAAAGCTGATGAATGCGGATGCCTCTTCGATAACTACTCCAGTTGCAAGCCAGCCTGTTATGAGTTCCAAGCCGGCAGCTGCCGCAATGGATATGCATGCGATAGCTGCGGCTGCAGAAGCGGAACGAAACGCTAAGCTGTTGCAGCGCGTGAACGAATTAACAGAAAAGTTTCCTGAGTTTCGCACTGTTTCTGATGCGGATCTTTTGGTGGGTGAGAAAACTTTGCGCGAAGCCATGATGCTTCGCAGACAGGGTAAGTTAAAAGAGGCAGAAGAGACATGTCGTCGAGGGATTGCAGTTAATCCCAAAGACGCATCCGGATTAGAGCTGCTTGGCGATATTCTGCAGGATGTCGCCCGAATTGAGGAAGCTATGGCAGCATACAGAAGGGCTGTTCAGGCGGATGCCAGGAGATCCTCTGCTGAAAAGAAGTATGCCGATCTGCTCAGTATGCAGCAGCATTGGGCTGTGGTCGAGGTGGAAGAGCAGGGCAGAAAGCCTGGTTACTCTCTCCTGCTTTCCCTGTTGCTGCCAGGGCTTGGCCAGTTTTTTAATGGCCAGACTGGTAAAGGGATCTTTTTTATAATTGCAGATGTCCTCCTGTTTTACCTGCTTGGTTACTCACCCTATGGTTTCAATAATGCTCACCAGCATAGCGGCATTAGCACAGCCCTCATTGCTGTGGTGGCTGCGGCTATCTCCGTGTGGGGAGTGAGCGCGTGGGACGCCTTTGTAGGCGCTAAGAAGCATTACAGCTAGTCCAGGTCTACTGAATGCCAAATGGTTAAAGTAGTCTGTGCCACTTCCGGTGCCTTCGGTTGCTAAGAGCGGTAAGAGGTGGATAGGGGCAATTGCATACGGCTGTGCTGGACGGGTTAAACCCATGTCAGAAAACCTCTCCCCTCGCCATTCGACGCGACCCTCCCCTTGCCATTCGCTAGCGCTCATTAAGGGAGTGTGGGCGTGCGAACTGCTTTGTATGAGGGATTTCCCACAATGGGGTAACGTTACCCCTATGCAGGGATCGTGCAGCCCCCTTCAGGGGGCTTGTGATTCCCAGGCAATGTCTTTAGGCATTGCCGCAAATCCGGGCTGTTAGTGGTGACACTAGCTTTAAAACCTCTCCCCGCGAGTGCGTCGCGACCCCGGAGGGGATGAATCCCCTCCAGGGGTCGACAGCACCCGCCTGCGCGGGTGGGCCGGAGGGTGACCCGTTGCGGCTGGGTATTTATTGCTTGGCATTGCCTACACGCTAAGCAGCTAAGCCCGTAAGCTTTACAGTCTGGTGCAACTCGTCCGCGCAGGTGGACTGTGACGCCGCCAGCGTCCGGTTTTAACCGTACGCTGGCACGTGCCAGTGATAGCCGGCGTCAGTAGACGGCTCTTTAATGTGTTTGATTCACCCGGGGAGGGAAGGTTACTTTTGCCTGCACGCCGCCTGCATCTTGCTTAAGCGACAAATCCCAGTCATTCGCAACGGCTATGGCTTTGCAGATTGCTAGTCCCAAGCCGTTACCGCCCGTATCCGAGTTACGAGAAGCGTCTGGGCGGTAGAATGGCTCAAATAGTTTCTCCTCATTCCATTCTGGCAAAGGCGCGCACTGGTTGAAGATCGTCAGGCTTGTCCCTTTTGGCAGAATCTCGATGCAAATATGAACCTCGCTGTCAGTTATTGCATATTTCACTCCGTTTTCCAAGAGGTTACGAAGCAGAATATCAAGATACGAGGACATGGCCTCAACACAACACATTTCCGACGGGCAGACTATAAAGCGGATCCCGCGTGATTCGGCAAGCGATGTAAATTCTTCCGTCCAACGCGCACAGACTTCCCCAAGATCGAAAGTTTGTTTCTCATGAACCGACGTAGCTTCCAACTGGTTTAATAAAAGCAACGCTTGTACGAGTGATGAGAGACTCTCACTTTGTGCATAGGCTTCTGTCAGAACCGCCCGATAATCCTCTACGCTACGTTCACGCATCAATGCTAATTCCAGATAGCCATTGAGCGTTTGCAAGGGTGTTCTAAGTTCATGTGAAGCAGCCGCATAAAAACGTTCTCTCGCCGAAATCGCGCCGGAGAGCCGTTCCAGCAGTCCGTTCAGAGTCCCGACCAGATGCACGATCTCAGTATCCTGTGAAGTTGCTTCCATACGAACGTGAAGGTATTCCAGAGAAGCGGCATCCGCCTGCACGGAAAGCTCATAAATCGGCAAGAGTGTCCGCCCGATGAGAAGCCAGACTCCAAAGATTGCTGCCAACAGCAACGTCAGGCATAATCCAACCAGCATAAGAGCCTGTGACCGTAACGTGCTTTCGGTCTTTTGCCAGTGAAAGCCCAGAACCGCAGTTTTGCTTCCTAATGCAAATGTTTGAATACGCCACGCCTGCCTATTGATGCGAGGCCAGGGAGGAACCTTCCCCGGGGTTATCGGCGTCCCGTGCCCCTTTGCATTAACAATCACCAGCGCCAGGTTTTGCTGTGTGAGTTCGACTTGCTCGTCTGACCACCCATCATTATCTTGTTCCTGGCGCGCTTCGGAATATTCTCTCTGCATCTTACTGGCAGCTGTTTGCAGCGTGGAGTGTGCGTCCCGCTCCGACGTATGGCGAGCAAACCAGAGGATGAAAGTTCCGAAGATCAGAATCAAAGCGGCGAATGCAATGGCGAACATTGCAGTCATGCGAGAGCGGAGCGATTTAAGTTTCATTCTGGGCATCCAGGCAGAAGCCCACTCCCCTCAGTGTGCGAATGAGTGCCGGGGAGTGATTACGGTCTATCTTGTTACGAAGATAGCTTATATACACATCCAAAACGTTATCTGTGCCTTCAAAGTCATACTGCCATACGTGTTCCATAATCATAGAGCGGGTCAACACACGCCCGGCATTTCGCATCAGGTATTCCAGTAGTGCATATTCCTTAGTAGAAAGCGAGATTGTTATACCCGCGCGCATCACGCGTCGCGCTGTCGGATCGAGCGTCAGATCGGCAACGCGCAGCAGGGCAGGTGTCGAATCGCCCCGCCGCATCAGAGCGCGCATCCGGGCCAGCAGTTCCCGTATGGCTACGGGTTTAACGATGTAATCATCCGCACCACTGTCCAGTCCCTCCACCTTGTTGTCTACCGCATCCCGCGCCGTGATCATCAACACTGGCGACAAAATGCGGGCTGTGCGTAGGCGCCGGCAGACTTCCAACCCGTCCAGACCGGGCAACATTATATCCAGCAGGATTAGATCGAACTTGAAATTTTGCGCCAGTTGCAGCGCCACAGAGCCATTGTGTTCTACCTGTGTAACATACCCGGCTTCATTCACTGTCTGTTGCAGTAGTCGTGCCAAACTCTTATCATCTTCCACTATCAGTACATTCATCTATGTTTCTCGCAAATAAAGCAGGCGATGCCCCATTGCCTCGCCTGCCTGTAGCACTGTTTAGTGCAGAGGGATACTGCTTTTTAGGCTACTCTCCACTCTCCTTTGTCCCTGTGTTGGTGCGGACTGTGCTGCCAATGGCTTTAGTGAGTTCGTCACGCAATTCGTTCGCTTCACCACTCGGCATGACGGTTTCCTCATCGGTCACCTTGCCCGATATCGGGTCTATCTCAACCTCACTGATTGTTTTGCCCTTCACGATTATCACGCCATACACCCACTTGCCTTCATCCAACTCGAAATTGGCTTGCAGTGGTCTACCTGAAACCTTGCCTTCTGCAATCTTGATGGCTTTGACCGGTGTAATTTTGCAAATGGGTTGTGGTACGCCACCTCTGTTCTGTTGCGCATGCGCCACCTGCAACCCGGATACCCCTGCGAGAAATGTAATCATCCCAAGAGTAGTGTATAGTGCTGTCTTCATTCGTATGCTTTGCATTTTGACTTCCTGTGTTCCTTTGTTTGTTTGGTCCACCCTGTGCGGGCTTGAAGATAGTATACTGAGCCACTTTGAAATGAACCTAAGTTTTACATGAGAGTTTCCTTAGAAGACTATGGACACTCTCACTGAGGAATGGCTATTTACTAGATAGTTCCACACAATTTCTTTTCTAGGGCGTTTTTCTTTCTTAACTCCGTACTCAAACCAGTCTACAAGCAAACCTTGAATTAAACTTCTCTTCCCGGTTGGTCCTTATAGTTTCCCATATGTTCACACACATCCTATCACTGTCAGAGGGTGTATCTTGTGCTAAAAAGTACTCTTTAGCAGTCTGATCTTGAGATATTCTTCTTAATATTGAAAAATAGATGAATATCCATGCTCTGCACTTCCGGGGACGTCAATCCTCTCTATGTCATATACTTATACTGATTATTAAAAATTTCTACTCTTTGAAGGAACTTTACTCCGTTCTCGCGTATCTAGTTATATAACTAGAAGCAAGGAGGCCGCTATGGGATGCCCTACAAAAATTCAGCTCATCAAGCGAGTTGCAAGCGAACAGTGGTATGTTGGATTTCCATCTGCAATTGCACAGGCAATGGAATTCACACAAGGAGAAGTAGTGGAGTGGTTTGTGGAGGATAAATCGCAACTCGTTCTTAGAAGAAAAAATACTCCACCGTCTGTACTTAAAAATGAGAGTACTTTTTAACAATAGAATTCGATTTACTTTGGATTTTGGAAGGGCAAGCATTCTCTAAGAAGCGTTAAGTTCGGATCGGAATCGGCGTGCAAGATGGAACGGATTCAGTGTTCAAAGTGACCGGATTCCACATCTCCAACCACTCCCATGGACGTTCGCTTTCGCTCACCAAGGGGCGGGCAATAGTGCGGGTTGCATAGTATTAGCTTCGCATTCATATGGCTCTGTCGGACGGGTCGAAACCCGTCTCTGCTAAATCACACCCGCCTGCGCGGTTGTCGGATTGGGACTGCTTTGCAATAGGGATTTCCGTCAATGGGGTAACGTTCTCAATAACAAATTCTCCGTATTGTTTACTGTGTCGGCATATCGTCCACGTAGGTAGACGAAACTAGGCAGACGTGGATTTCCACTAATGCGAACAAGACAAGTCAATTGGCATGTGTTGCTAAGGTGTAGTGTTACCCCATTCCAATGGTGACCGTTATAGCCTTACTGTGTAGATACGCCAAAGCAATGAGTAAAGCCATCATCATCAGTCAGGAAGAACTCAGTCTGGCCGTACTCCCGATCTTCAATATCTGAAACTTTATACCCACTGCTTAACAAACTCTCTCTGAGGATATGGATATCTTTGGGAGTCCAGTAAAGCCGAATGCCTTCATAGTTTTCTGGCGTGACTGGAGTTCCAGCACGCTGGTTTAGCATAAACTGCAGATCATCTTTCATGAGCATACAGAAGATCAACTTATCGTCTTCGTACATTTCGGAACTCTTTGAAAACCCAAGGACATCTACCCACAACTGGAGGCTTTTCTCCAGATCGATACTTGGGATTATTGGAATGCAGTAGTCAACAGTCATTTCTTTTCCTCTTGATCATCAAACTAACAGGCTATGCAGGTAAGCTTGCCAATTCCCGGTACTGCAAAAAGCTTATATCTCATTATAGAAGTAATTACACCATTATTGATTGCAATAGTAGAAAATTCAGTACAGGAAGTTAAATCCTGCATAGTGCCATTACCACCTCCCAGTCCGCACTCTTACCCTCCCTTAGCAAGCGTAGCAGGCTTCCGGGGATGGGTCTCGCCATAGCAGGTATAGTTTAGGTTGTCCCTATAACCCTATCCATCACCACATACTTAAGGCAGCTTAATATATTCAAACATACTGGCGCCAGGAGGTATAATAACAGGTATTCGTTTACCGGAGAGTATAGAGCATGAAACTGACATTTTACAACACTGCCTCCCGCAGCAAACAAGAGTTTGTACCTATGGTAGAAGGTCATGTGTCTCTATACTGCTGCGGTCCCACTGTATACAACTATGCCCACATAGGCAATCTTCGCACATATATCTTTGAGGATCTCCTGAGGCGCACTCTGGAGTTTAACGGATACAAGGTTAAACATGTGATGAACATAACAGATGTTGGCCACATGACAACCGATGCAGATGCTGGCGAAGACAAGATGGAAGTTGCAGCAAGAAGGGAAAACCGCAGCCCGCTTGAGATCGCACGGTTTTATGAAGAGGCGTTTTTCCTGGATACCCAGCGTCTCAATATCCTGCGGCCAAATACTGCCCCAAGGGCCACCGAGCATATCGTTCAGATGATAGAGCTCATAGGAAGGCTCGAGCAGAACGGCCTCACGTACCAGACTCCTGAGGGGGTCTATTTCGACACCGCCCTATTTGAAAACTATGGGAAGATGGCACGGCTGAACCTCTCCGGCCAGCGTACTGAGCGCGATGAGGTCATCTCAGATGACAGCAAGCGAAACCCATCAGATTTCATGCTCTGGTTTCTAAATAAGCCACATCACCTCATGCAGTGGTCAAGCCCATGGGGCCCAGGGTATCCAGGCTGGCACATAGAGTGCTCAGCAATGTCAATGCAATACCTTGGAGAAACCTTTGATATCCATTGCGGAGGCATCGATCACATTCCTGTGCACCACACAAACGAGATTGCGCAGAGTGAAGGAGCAACTCACCATCCTTTCGTAAATTACTGGATGCATGGTGAATTCCTGTTGATGAATAAGGAAAAGATTTCAAAATCAAAAGGCGGTTCCATTAACACACTTCAGTCTCTGGTTGATGCTGGTTACGATCCCATGACCTACCGCTACTTCTGCCTGCAGGCTCACTACAGGGGAGAACTTAACTTTTCATTAGATGCGCTGGATGCGGCAGCATCTGGTCTGCGTAAAATCTATGCACTGTCAGAAGCAGACGATCCGCTGGCAAATAAAGAGGATGAATTTCAGGCGGAACACAAACGGCTGCTGGAGATCCTGAATGATGACCTGTCTATCTCTCAGGTAATAGGACAGCTGCATTCTATTGGTAGCCGACGATTGTGGCTTGAGTTCGATCAGGTATTGGGCTTGCAGATAGAGGAGCATTCGCGGCGGGCGGAAGAGCCGCTACCGCAATCAGTGCAGGACCTCATCACTCTTCGCAATACCGCCAGATCCAATCGAAACTGGGCAGAATCAGATGCAATTAGAGACCAGATTATAGCCATGGGATTCGATGTGCTGGATGGTCCACAAGGAACACAGGTGAAACGCAAACTACTGGAGGAGGCAGTCAGATGAGTACAGGTATTTCCCGGGTCAGACGCTTGCAGGAGATCATGCAGGAACAGCACTCCTCTCTGGCAATAATCTCATTCACCGATCAGATGCGTTATCTCACTGGCTATCTTGAAAATGGACACAAGCGGTTACTGGCATTGCTGATCCCTACCAAGGGTGAACCGGTATTCCTGGTGCCATCAATGAATGTTCAGCAGGCAAAGCAGAACCCTGCAGGAATTAGCCATGTGGTAGGCTGGGGGGATGCTGAGGGCTGGCTGCCTTCCTACAACAGCCTGCTTCAGGAGATGGCCATTCCTTCCGATGCCACTATACTGGTGGATGATGAACTACAGAGCGTACACCTGATGCACATGATAAGTCTAATGCCAGGTCAATTCTACAAACCTGCTGACGATGTTCTCTCAGTTATGCGACGCATTAAAACAGATACCGAGCTTGAGGATATGCAGACTGCTGCCTCTCTCATCGACTCGATTGCTGAGGAAGTGATGCACACTGTGCGGCTGGGTCAAACAGAGGCTGAGGTCCAAAGAATGGTTGTGGATGCCTGTCATGCACGCTCCACACATCCCTCCTTCACCCCGCTTGTGTGCTTCGGTGCCAATGGTGCCATGCCGCATCACTCCAGTGATTCCACTCCTCTCAAAGAAGGCGATGTAGTGATACTTGATATTGGCTGTTTCTGGAATCACTACCATTCAGATATAACAAGAACATTTTCTGTAGGCGAACCCTCGGACCCAGAAGCCCGATTAATTTATAAAGTTGTGCAAAGGGCACACATGGCGGCAAGAGCACTTGCTGCACCCGGCATTTCATGCGAAGCTGTGGACGAAGCCGCGCGCACTGTGATTGAATCCGCAGGGTATGGGGACTATTTCATCCATCGTACCGGACATGGTATCGGACTCTCCGGGCATGAGCCTCCGTACATTGTCCGGGGCAACTCATTGTTGCTTGAACAGAAAATGTGCTTTTCTGTGGAACCGGGCATCTATCTGCCCGGCAGGTTTGGAGTTAGGCTGGAAGTGATTGTGACAGTGGAAGATGAGGGAGTTCGATCATTAAATGTGGATCCTCCTGCAGAGCTTCCAGTAGTAGAGGCACGTTAGGAAGTAGAACAATGTCATTACGAGCTGAAGTTGTATCGGTAGGAACAGAACTGCTGCTTGGTCAAACCGTGGATACAAATGCGGCGTATCTTGCTAAATCACTCTCCAGTCTCGGAATAACAGTATACAGACGTACAACAGTTGGAGATAATCTACCTCGTCTAGTTACCGCTCTTAAAGCAGCATTTGCTGAAAACGATATTGTGATCACCATAGGGGGACTTGGTCCGACGATGGATGATCTAACGCGTGATGGAATTGCCGAAGCACTGGGAGATACACTGGAACGCGATGAGGAGATAGTAGCAAATCTCACTCAGTTCTTCCTTGCTAGAGGTGTAACTCCCACAGAGAACAACTTCAGACAGGCATATGTACCTCGCCATGGGAGGGCTCTTAAGAACCCACATGGAACTGCTCCAGGTCTCTATTTCCATAAAGATGGCAAAGTGGCATTTGCTCTGCCTGGGCCTCCTAATGAGTTCATTCCAATGGTTGAAAACGAAGTGGCGCCCATCATTCATGCCATGACAGGAGATACAGCAACAATCCAGTCACGTGTTCTTCGCATAATTGGAATGGGTGAAAGCCTTGTTGAAGATACCGTTAAAGACCTCATGCTTTCAACTAACCCTACGGTGGCTCCTTATGCAAAAGTAGGCGAAGTTCATCTTCGGGTTACGGCAAAAGCTGCAACAAAATCGGAAGCTGATGATTTGATTAATGCCAGAGTTGAGGAGTTGAAGCAGCGACTGGGAGAGGTGATCTATGCAGAAAACGATGAGACTCTTGAAAGAGCTGTGGTATCACTGCTAAGAGCAAAGATGGTCTCTATATCTACGGCAGAGAGCTGCACGGGTGGACTGCTTGCACAGAGAATAACGGATGTGCCTGGCAGTTCTGAAATCTTTCCTGGAGGGATAATCTGCTATAGCAATGAAACGAAGATCCGACTTCTGGGAGTAGATCCAAATCAGCTTGAGCGAACAGGTGCAGTAAGCGAGGAAACAGCCGTGGCACTTGCTGAAGGAGTACGGAAAAGTTTCCATACCACTCTAGGTGTTGGCATCACTGGAATAGCTGGCCCTGGGGGAGGCACCGAAGCGAAGCCTGTTGGCCTGGTATACATTGCACTCAGTACTCCAGAAACAACCTTGTGCGAAAGGTGTCTGTTTATTGGCTCCCGCTCCATAGTTCGCACCCGCTCATCACAAACAGCCCTTAACATTATGCGGCTTCAAGTACTTCGTTCTCAGTAGCTTTTCTACCTTCCCTCAACAAGCCAAGCAGCACATCTACTGCACGCTTGTCAAACTGGGTTCCAGCATTCTCTTCCAAATACTGCTCAACCTTCTCTGGCGGCCATGCTTTCCTGTAGCATCGGTCAAAACTGAGTGCATCCCACACATCCACCACCGAGAAAAGGCGTGCTGGTAAAGGGATCTCTTCCCCTTTCAATCCTCGAGGATAACCCTTACCATCCCATCTTTCGTGGTGGCAGTATGGTATGTCGATGACGTCCTTAAGATAGGAGATGGAGGACAGCAGTTCATAGGCAAGCACCGGATGCTTCTCCATCTGCAGCCTCTCTTCAGGTGTTAAGGGACCAGGTTTTTGCAATATGGAGTCGGGCACTCCTATCTTCCCAATATCATGAAGCATAGCGCCCCATCTCACTGATCGCACTTCGTCCTCGTTCAATCCAATAATTCTGGCAAGACGAACAGACAGCTCTGTTACCCGTTCCGCATGGCCTTCCGTCTCCCTGTCCCGCAGTCTCAAAACCTGTGTCCAGCTCTCAATTGTGCTGTTGTATGCCTCAATCATCTCATGATGTTCAACATCGTGGTTCACTTCAATCTTCTGCATCTCATTGATCTGAGCCAGGCACATATCATAGGCAGATTGTATTGCAGTTTTAGCACCGCTTCCCGTAAGGTGGTTTCCTGTCAGTTTCAAATCACAAACACGGTTCTTCCCGTCATGTTTTGCGCAGTACAGAGCTTTGTCTGCATCAAGAATTAAATCTGCAATGCTTTCATAATCTTCCGAGCAGGATGCCACTCCAATACTGACAGTGATCTGACGTAATGGCCAGGGATACAGCTCGATGGCAGACCTCAAACGCTCAAGTGCTATCATCGATTGGTCGAGGTCGGTTTCTGGTAGAATAACTGCAAACTCTTCGCCGCCATACCTTGCCACATGGTCTGTATTTCTCATGGTTTTCACCATGAGATCAGCAACCGTTTTTAATACGAAATCGCCTGCCGGATGTCCAAAACTGTCATTATATGCTTTAAAGTTATCGACATCCAGCAAAGCCAGTGACATGGGGGTATCATAACGAACTGCTCGAACCATTTCGTGCTGGGCAAGATCCTGAAATGTCTTATGATTTTTCAGCCCTGTTAGTCCATCTGTGGCAGCCAGGGTGCCTAGTGTTTCGTTTGCAACCCTCAGCTGATCGCCCTGTTCTTTCAGCAACTTTGCCTGCTCGCTAACTACCTCCATCTGTCGCGAGAGAGAAGCATACATCTGCTGGAGGTGATTTTGAGCTAACTTAGACTTGGTTATATCCTCAGCGATTCCTAGAACATACTGCACGCGCCCCTCCTGGCGAGTTAGAACACGCTCTCGTGTGCAGATCCATCGCCAGTCTCCGCTCTGTGTTTTACATCGTAAAACGCAGGAGTGCACCGATCTGTTCTTCGCAGCCCTCATGCGGGCATAGTGGCGAGATGCAACTTTCTGATCCTGAGGGTGCACAATATGCTCCAGCATGCCTTGTCCAGAGAGGGAGAGCTCGTTTTTACTGTAGCCAAGTAAATCAGCAATTGCATCATTAACGTATATGTTTGTATCTGTGCTGATATCATACACATAAATAAGGGAGGGAACATTATCAAGAACACCATTCAAAAATGACGAATCGGAAAAATTGAGATCGCCGGGAATCTCTGGATTAAAGCCATTAGACTCGTGACTTTTAGTCTGCTTAATATTTTCCGAATTCACATGCATGCTCCTGCAGATAAACATAGTGCTAGGTATCCGTAACTGTTAATTTTAGAGAATGTGTAAGAGTATCGGCTAAGATGTAAACAAACTTGAATCTTCGTATATGCTACAATGAAATATTGAGGAGCTGCCTGGTGCCAAGTGACTTAACTATCAGGAAAAAACGCAATATAGTTAAAATCAGGAATACAGCTGCTTTTGTAATAGTTGTTTCGGCTATCACTTTGCTATATATATGGGCACAGCCTCACTATGTACCTCAAACAACTTATGCAGGAGGCGTGGGACTTACTCCAAGTGTAATCCTGAATAATGGCAGCTTCACAAGCAGCACTGATGGAAAACCAGACTGGACGGTACATGCAGATCAGATTAAGGTAAACCGACCTCAATCTGGAGCAACAGATGCTGTGGGGAGTGCTGATATCACACAAATCACTAACGGAGTTATCTACTCCTCAAGACAGAATGGGCATTCTAGCTCCGTTAGCCACAAACCGGAGAACATAACATTTAAGGCAGGTGAAGGACATTACACAACGGGTAGTTTTACCAGTATGCCTGTTACTCTAACTCAGTATCACCTTGTTCAATGGGAATTTAAGCTGGATAATGGAGTTAACTTGCAAACTTCAGGCAATGAGAAGATATCGGCACCTAAACTGGATTTTTTCCAAACTATTAATAGAAGAACGGGAAAGCCGCAGCAGATTATAGTTTGTAATAAAGGTGCAGTCTTAACTACTCCAACTCTTTCCATTTCAGCTAACCAATTACGCTTCGATCCCGCAGGAAAGGTGGTAGAAACAACAGGAGGTGTTGTCGCCACAGATCTTTCCAATAAGACTTCGGCAACCAGACTAGTCAGTCAAAGTGCTTATCTTACTCTTGCAACCGATTCTCTCTACTGTCCCCAGAATGTAAGTGGCAGTTTGGAAAATAGTCCATTTTCTGCCTCCAGTCTAATTCTGAACGAAAAAAAGCATCAGTTTATAATTCAAAATCTATCGCTCACTATGAATCAAACGAAGGATATGGGTCAAATGAACCTTCTTCATACCATTGCACTAGCAGCCACTGTTCTCCAGAGCACGACATCGACTCAGCCCGCACCACACGTTTCCAAGCCACTTGTGATTCACGCAAAGCATGCAGAAGGATCTTCGGCCACAGGAATATATTACGGGTTTCCATTCAACTGCGTAGATGGAGACGCCACAATTACGGGGGATTATGCCACCTGGAACACGCGTACTCATCAGATGGATGCTAAAGGACACCTGGTATATGATTCACCTGAATACCATGCAACCTGTGAAAAAGCACATATAGACCAACTGTTACATGAGAGGATATTTTACAACTCGGTTGTTCTCACCATTAAACCTACTCCGCCACCACCAGGCGTTTCTACTCAGGAGCACCCCGGTGCCAATATCAGGGAGCATGGCATGGTGGTGAACTGCGATAAAGTTGTTTATCACTCCAACACACGTATAGCAGAGCTGTCTGGGCATCTTAAATTTATGCAGAAGTTTATGAGTGACGGAAAGCAGATTACACGTCAGGGAACGGCAGACCATGCAGTGTATGATCAGACAGCTCAAACCCTCACACTCTATCCACCCATCCACTATCAGGATAGTGAGGGACAGACAATGGAGACAGATCAGCCTTTCATAATCGGGACAGCAAAAGGTGATGAGACGATATCAGGAAACGATCTCACAGCTACAATCCCGGCTGAGACAACGGATACGAGTTCGGACACTGGATCTAACACTCCAGCTAAGGTAACTGCAACTCCCAAGAAGAAAGTCTCTCATGGCCACTAATTCAGTTAAGGTACAATTCATACGTAATAACCTGATGAGGATATAATATGCGCGCTATCGTGTTGGTATCTGGAGGTATGGATTCTTGTGTAACCATTGCACTAGCCAGCCGTGCAGGGTGCTCCATGCAGTTCCTTCATATCAACTACGGACAGCGTACAGAAGCCAGAGAGTTGAAAGCTTTTCATGATCTGGCGGACTTCTATCAGATACCCCATTCAGATAGAATGGTCTCATCCATTCAGCATCTAACAGCCATCGGAGGAAGTAGTCTTACGGACAGCTCGATTCCTGTAACGAAGGCTGATCTAGTAAACACCTCCATTCCGTCCTCGTATGTACCCTTTCGTAATGCCCATATTCTCAGTGTTGCTGTCTCCTGGGCGGAGGTAACTGATGCCGAGAAGATCTATATTGGTGCTGTAGAAGAGGACAGCAGTGGTTACCCAGACTGCCGGCCAGCATACTATGCTGCTTTCAATGAGCTAATCAGGCTGGGTACTGCAAAAGGAAACATACACATTGAAACCCCTGTGATAGGTATGAGTAAGGAAGAGATTGTGCGTACGGGTGTAGATTTAGGTGCTCCCTTGAATCTCACATGGAGCTGTTACCAGAATGAGGATGTTGCTTGTGGGGAATGTGACAGCTGTGCCTTGAGATTGAGAGGTTTTCAATTGGCTGGAGAAACAGATCCGCTGCCTTATATAGTTCGACCAAATTATATTTGAAAGAGTGGGGCCAGCGTTGCCCCTGGAGAAATACTATGCATAGAATATACAATTTTAGTGCTGGACCGGCTGTCCTTCCTGTACAGGTGCTTCAGGAGGCTTCCAAAGGCGTACTGGAGATAAACAACTCTGGAATGTCCATTCTGGAGGTGAGCCATAGAGGCAAGGATTACGAAGAGATTCACCATGAGACCACCGAGAGACTGCTGCGGGTGTTAGGCCTTTCTGCTGAAACCCATACGGCTCTCTTTTTGGGTGGAGGTGCGAGTATGCAGTTTGCTATGCTGCCTATGAATTTTTTGAGTAAAGAGCAGACAGCGGACTATATAAACACCGGTGAATGGTCTTCCAAAGCAATTAAGGATGCAAAACGGTTTGGAAATGTGAATGTGGCTGGAAGTTCTGAAGACAGCTTATTCTCGGTTTTGCCAACTCAATTTAATTTCACCACAGGTGCACGTTATGTCCATATCACCACTAATAACACCATAGAAGGCACCGAGTTCTTCCCAATGCCATACACAGCAGGTGTGCCTCTTGTGGCCGACTGCTCATCCGATATCTTTGCTGTCAATCGAGATCACCATCAGTTTGATCTAATGTACGCCGGTGCACAAAAGAACGCCGGACCAGCAGGTGTAACAATGGTTATTGCCCGCAAGGTGTTCCTGGAAACAGCTACAGAAGATCTACCGCCAATGCTATCTTACAAGACGCATGCAAAAGCCGACTCGCTCTACAATACTCCACCCGCATTCTCGATATATGTGGTAGGACTGGTGTTGAAATGGATTGAGGAGCAGGGTGGTCTGGGTAAACTGGAAGCACGCAACCGACACAAAGCTGCGCTTATCTATGATGCGCTAGATTCCTATCCAGATGTGTATGAGCCAGCTGTAAAGAATATTGCGCACCGTTCGCTAATGAATATAACATTCAGGTTAAGAGACAAGGGGCGCGAGAAACAGTTTCTGGAAGGTGCAGAAGCTAAAAATATGCAGGGCTTGAAAGGTCACAGATCTGTTGGTGGATTCAGAGCTTCTGTATATAATGCGTTTCCGGAAGATGGGTGTGAGGCACTTGCTGAATATCTGAAGTCATTTGTTCATACTGCATAGAGATAACTGAATCGTTTAATCCCAACAAAATGAAAACCAGAGCATGGTGATTGCTCTGGTTTTCTGAGGGAAATCTATCACCGCATTGTAACTGTCAGGAAACCACATCGAGATCGACTGCAGCAAAATGTTCGTGTCCAAATTGCTGCGCTGTGTTTTCGCTTTGTAGCCTTATTAGAAACACACCAGGACTATCTGCATGGTATCGAAGTACACCGTGTGTTTGAGAGTTTGGTGTGAATCTCATCGTGAAATAGTTATCAAATACCGTAGTCTGGGACTTTGGATCTGGAACAGTTTTCTGACCAATCCTGTTCTCAGGAACTATAAACAGGTGAACTCCAACATTATCCAGTGCGCCGTGTGGAAACTGGTCCTTCATACTCCATCTAATTGAGATAACATCTCCAGGGTGACACTGGACGACAGGGCGCGGGTTGTAGCCTGCTGCAGGCGGAGAGGTATCCATTGTCGCTCTACCTTCATGATCACCTGAGCGCACAACGAGGAGTATGCCGAAATGTTCAGCACCAGCAGGTTTGGATGAGTACAGAACTGCAGTCCAGCTCAGCATGCAGATAAATACAATCTGGGCTATTTTTTTCAAAATTCACCTCTCAACTTTTACCCTCTAGTTCTAAATTGAGAGTTTCTATTCCTTCTTCCCCCTATGCAATTTTAAGATTATCCGTTGAAAGCTCTGGAGCAATTTGAGTGTTCCAGATGGCAGTTCGTTTTCTTAAAGTTGAATGTGGAGGAATAACAGCCGCACCCGTATCCCCCAGGAGTGGAGGAGCACTACCCGACAGGAGTATCGATACGCCTTCCGCACACAGTGTTTCAGCAATATGTTTTACAAACAGTTCGGTTAAAGTGTCTCTATTCTCTGGAATTGCAAACACAAGATATGCCTTTGTACCATCTTTTAGAACCAGTACAGCCTGTTCAGCGTCCGCTTTATGTTTGCGTCTTATTGAGAAAATGCGTACTTCATCACCTAGTTCCCAAATTAAGGAGTTCAGGTAATCATCATTCATTAGGGGCGAATTTGCTATCTGATAGCTCCTGGATGCCAGGTCGAAGAATAGATCTATACTTTCTCCAAGTGGTGGTAAATCATCTATAATAAGTGCATCCGAGAAGTTTGAATCATACACACTATCTGTCTCCAGGGCATGAATTGGTCCATCGTCATGAATATGCCATCCCTCACCATAACTTGAGATATCGTGTAAAGGATCCAGATAAATGGAAATACGCTGAATCTGTTCGTTCCCCCAAATAGACCTGAGTAAACTCCAGGCATCCGATAAGAACTGCTGGTCGGCATTTAGTGTCAATACGCCGCCGAAACCCACAGCATCCTGTTTTCCAAGTAAAAATGGTTCTCTTATTACTGGCAGAAGAAGTTTATGTTCATCACGTTCGAGTAACCAGGCTTCTGCGCGCCCCAGCCCACCTGCTTCGCATGCTGCCAAATATTCGGGGCGATGGATGAGTGAGTGGTTTTCGAACATCTGAAGTGCCTTCTGCCATTCAGTAATATCATCCAGGTTGAGAGTAGTGAGGGTAATCCCTGCCCCAAGTAATAGATTACTGCCAAAGGAAACATCCATTTTCGATCCTCCATACTCCAAACTCTATCAAGTTCAGAATCCGTATACACTCTTTCTTGAATTGAAGAACCTTAGAGTAATAGTAACAGATATATCATCTTCTGGTAATTCGTGCCCTTTACCTCAGGTGAAATTTGACTAAACCTGAGAAATTCTTTGATAATTGCTATAAATTAGCTAATATAACCACAGGGAAATCGCAAATACGTATTATAATAGAGAGACTTTGATGATCTGGTAGGAAGCAGAGGTAATTCAATGAGTGATTGGCAGGATGAAGGCGATACAACGAGACTTGAAAGATTTCGGGCCAGGGTGTTTCAGACCTTTGGAGCAGATCTCGAAAAAGCCACACCTGCCAATGTGCGTGATTTTATGGAGTGTTATCAGGAAGAGGAGTTGAGTGGCAGCACAAAACACCTGTTTGAACTGAATGAGAGCAAGACTACGTATGAAGAGATCCTGAAGGATTTTTTTGCACGTGTACTCGAGCGCCCCTCAGAAGATGCCCTCATCCTTTTGTGGTTGATGTCGTTTGAGATGTCGTTCTATGCTATTGAACAGCAGCTTTCTGAACGGCTTCAGTCCTTGTTTGGAGATGTGGATGACACTCCATGAGTATGGGTACTGACAAATATGAGCGAGTTAACAGCGGTGATAGGGCGCGTCTACTGGTGCGACACATCACAGAGTAATTTAGGTGATGAGTTTAGCGACAAGGAGAGCCGGCCAGTTCTACTTATAGCCTCATTCGGAAACTATGCAGCAGTATATCCCTGCAGCAGCGTGCGGTTCAGTATAGGAGGAACGGACTGGATAGGGGATCTGTATGGTACAGGGGACAGCTACGTTGTTCATAACAGAGGACTGTATTACGTACCTGAGTCCCGCCTTCAGTTACCAGGAGTTCAGTGGAAAGATTGGGAGCTGTTTGAAAAGAGCCACTCCTCCGTAATACATGCAGATCTGAGACGCTTCAAGCATCAGCATAGAAAACGATTCGAGCAGACCCTTGAGCCTCAAGCTGCCCAGCAGGACAAGCAGACATTCAGACTTGCAGATGCTTTCACACCAGAGATGTTAGAGCAGTTAACTGCACGCACCCCACAACCTCCTCCGCCTCCAGTACCACACATAAAGGTGGTTAAAGTTAAAAAACCAGTGGATGAATTCCAGCAGGCGGTTGATGCAATAATGCCATATCACATATTAAAGAAATCTGATGGAACTGGCGAATAACTGGTTAAGGCGTTAAGAAATAAAAGACTGATCAGCATGTAAAAAAAGTTAAAAAATCCTGACACTTATTGCATTATCACCACGTCTATATCCATAACCTCAAACAGATAGTCTTGAGGGTGTTTGTATTTCAATCTCATTTTCTGTATACCGCTTATTCAAAGCGAGAAAGAGGACAGGTCTCAGATTGTTAACTATGGATCACTCCATTTCAGAAGAGGGTGGACTGCCCGCTGTTGATGCGGACCCTTTCCAACGTACATGCTTTAATTTCCTCCCCAGCCTGCTCGTAATAACAGTTTGTAAAAATCAGAAATGTTTCACGACCTCCAGAACAAAAACTGTTTACTTCAGTCACAATCCGACTCCTTTTACCTGAACCACAAAATAATACAATCTGCTGAATCTATCAAGTGCTTTCTTCTGTGTATGTGAGAGAAGACACTCTTTTTGCATTAATAATTTCTGTACATCGAACAATTTTGTTTTCATTTCTGGAGGATCGGATTGTGGAACATCATCTTTTTATTACTGCATTCGTTATCATTCTGCTATCTAAAGTCTCAGTCTATCTTTTATCTTTTAAAGAGATAAAAACCGGAATACAGTGCATTCTCAAACAGCCGCTAATTGTGTGTGCTCTCATTGCAATGCCAGTGATCGTGATATTGGGAACTTCTCCCACTCATCCTCCTTTCTCTGCCGGAGGAGGATTTGGTAAAGGTTTCGTTATAGGTGCCATAGGGGCTCTTGTTGCTTTACTTCCGCTCCTGGCTGGCGGGGAGCAGCGCCGAGTAGCACAAGCGGGTCCTATTGTGAGTGCGGTATTATGTGCGGCTATTCCCGAAATATGGATGCGTCATATTCTTCTGGATGCCCAGATGGGAATTGCTATTGGCTGGGTGACAGAAATCACAATCGCTGCAGTTTATCTGCTTCGTACTGGTCCTGCAGGGCGAGCCACTCTTCTTTATCTTATGTCTGGACTAGGCATGGTGGTTACATCTACAGCGCTTTTGTCTGTGTCAGAATTTCGTGAGCAGGTGAGGTTTGCGAGTGATGTGATGCCGCTGCACTGGAGTGCCATTACCATTCTTCTGCTCTCCTCGATGCCGCTGCTGCTTATGCTGACTCTTATTCCAATGAGTTGGACATCCTCTCTCCCAGGTTCTAACCAAGTAAGAGATATTGTGAGCAGGTTTCTGCCAGATGAGAGAAGCCGAAAGATACTCGATGGCATGTTGAGGGGCGCATTCATGTCATTCATTCTCATTATCATCGCTATAATGTTAGCACAGAAGACTTCTGACCACCCCCCGTTCGCGATACTTGTACTGGTGGGAGCATGTGCAGGTATATCGGTGAGTTGGCTTGTAAGCACCAGAGCAAGTCTTCCTGGACGAGAGATACCCACCCGCTGGCAGAATGGAGCTCTTGCTTTCCTGGTGATTCTCTCTGCCGGTATGGTAGCCTATCAGCTTATGGCAGGAATAGGGGTTGGTATCACAATGACGGCTGTTTGGCTGGCTTCTTTACCAACTATTCATGTCCTAACTACTGGCACTGAAAGCGACGAGAGTGGAACAGGTTTTGAGATTCTGTCTGTTTTAGCCGCCGGTTCCCTGTTAGGGTTATACAGGCTGTTTGATGTAAGGTTTCATGCAGATCTCCAGGGCACTCACATTACAGCACACTATGCGTTGTTCGGGTTCCTTGTTGGGCTGCTTACACCAATTCTGCAGTCAGGGTATATGCTCCGAAGCCGGGCTGAGAGTGAAACTATTTCACTTTTTCGCTTAGCCATTCTTGGTTTAACCACACTGCTTACTCCCTTTCTGCTGCTGCTGATATTTGGACCCAAATGTGCTGACGGTATTTTTATGGGATTAGTGGTTAATCCGGTGATATGCTCGATGTTTATGCTATCCTCTGCAGACGATAAGGCAAGCTCAGCCCTGCGTGTGTGGCCTGTTCTCCTCGCTATGGGAATAGCTCTGGCAATGTCTCAGTGGACACATTTTGTGCTTCCCCTTGCGCTGTGGAGCCGCGCAGAAAAAGCGCATGTTGTTATCATTATTCTGCTATGTATTGGCGTATTTTCATTGTTAACAGATATAGCAGACAGAGTGAGTTCAAAGAGATCATTCATCCGATCTAATGGACAAACAACGGGAGTACAGCCATGAACTCCAGTTCCCCACTTCCCAGAAACCTTGCACTGATATTTGCACTCATTGGGATAGGATTCAGTCTGAATTACCTGATTCACGCTGAAGTACCTGTGGGAGAGATCTCAGGAAAAGTGTACCTGACAGACAGTCTCCAGCCATATCGTGGTGCTGAGATATACCTTATGCAGGAGGTGCAAAACGAACCGGGAAATACCGTGAGGATCGCTATCTCCAATTCAAAAGGGCACTTTATCATACCAAACGTACCTGCTGGTGATTATGAGATCTCGGCATCTGCTGAAGAGCATGATGTCCAGAGCAGCAAGATAACTGTTCTTGAGGGTGCGGATACTCCCATCGCACTTGGTTTAAAGCGGAACATGCCCGTTTTCTCAGTGGTAGTGCATCAAAGAATGGTGGGTACAAACAAACGAGCACTTATTGCTGTGCGGGGATATACCGATTCACATCGACCGCCTAAAACCGACAGGTTTCATATAGACGTCTACAGAACCACGTTCGCCAATATATTGAGCAACTCCAGATCAGCTACTGACTTTCAGACAGTCGGCAGAGATTCCGATCCTGCACCAACTCTGCCAGAGACGCTGCTAAACCCGGTGAGTGGCAGCAAGCCAGTGCTCATCATTCACAAAACAGTTCTTATTAAAACTGCGAACAGGGAGGGGTTCTACTACCAGCGTAACTATCTTCCTCTGCTAAAGCCAGGTATCTATCTCATCAATTTGCGTCACGAGACAAACCACTGCTGCACCTGGCTGGATATTACAGATACTGCAATTGTGACCAAAGCGGTGAGAACACAGTTACTTGCATACGTGGTTAATATCCATACAGGCGAACCAATATCTGGCAGCAGAGTGGCGTTTTACATAAAAAACAGCAAAATAGCGACTGGAATTACAGATAAATCTGGGCTGTGCCAGCTTCATATTCCGCTTAATATTGGTAACAACAATAATCCCAACACTGCCTATCTGCTGGCGGACAATGGAGATGACGAGGCAGAGTGGCAGGCAAACCTGTCTGACTTCACTAACAGTTCACAACAATATGCTGTGTTCGATTACACAGACAGAACTCTTTATCGGCCGGGGCAAACGATCAGATTCAAAGGGGTTGTGCGTGAGAACACATTTCCAGAGTATCACGCCATCTCACCAGGAGTAAACTCTCTTCCAGCACGATACACCATACCGGTTGGAAAAAGAGTGTTTGTGGAACTGCTGGACCCTAATGGTGTTGAGGTATTTGGGAAGAGCTTTGTTCTCTCTCAATGGGGGACATATTTTGGCACAATCACTCTTCTTAAACAGTACTCCACAGGGGTGTACACACTTAATACCGTAATTGCTGGTGGTGGAAGCAGCTATTCGCATAATGTGATTGTGAATGCGTACCATAAACCACAATTTTCTGTGACTGCCACGCCTCTAAAGCCACGATATTTTAGAGGACAGACTGTCACCATTAAAGTGAAAGCATCCTGGTATTCTGGAGCACCACTCGGATCTGCTCCTGTTAGTTACGATGTGTACTCATCTCCTAACTATGCAATGGATTACCCGGACGATTTTGGATACAGCCAGAATGGCAGCAGCGATTTCCTCTCAAATCTCTACGGATCTCAATACTACGGTAATCAGATTGCAAGCGGTACAGCAACCCTGGATGCAAATGGAGAAGCAACCATTAAATTCAAAGCCGCAGATTCTTCTGAACCCATTTCAGACCTTCCACAGGAAGTTGACTACACCTGCAGCATTGATGTAACCGGAGCTCAGCAGAGGGACGTTGAGCAGGATGTAACTGTGCCAGTGGTTGCAGGACTGTTTCGGCTTACAGTGGAGCCTACTGGATATCTGGCAACGCCTGGAGAAGTGGATGAGACTGTGATTTCCACTCAGAACTATGATGGAACTCCAGGCATGAATGTGCCTGTAACCCTCAAGCTGTATCGTAATCACTGGGATGCAGACGGCAATCTGCATCAGAGCAAGCGAGCTGCGCAAACTCTTCACGGAACTACCAATGCGAGTGGTCAGGTAGTTTTTCCCGTTACTCCGCCTAAACCTGGCGATTACGACCTCTCAGTGACAGCAACGGATAGCACTGGAAAGATTGTACATGCCAGTAGCGATATTTGGGCAGCAACAGATAATGGAGACGGCGGCGATACATCGTTGAACAGTCTATCTTTACTTACCGATAAAAGGCAGTACAACCCGGGAGATATCGCAAAAGCACTTATCATCAGCCCTACAGTTGGTGTTACAGCTCTTGTGACAGTTGAAGGCAACAGCATATACTCTGCTCAGACAGTAGTTCTTTCACAACATTCAACCATAGTACATATTCCAATTCTGAAAAGATACGGACCAAATGTATATCTGGATGTCTGCTATGTGCATCATTCACACTTTGCAACATCGGAAGCACCTTTAAGAGTTTTGTTAACGATGAAGCAGCTGAAAGTTTGGGTCACACCGAATCATGCAGCCGCTTCAAGTTCTGGCATGGCGAACTATCTGCCCGGTCACAGTGCAGAGTTCACGGTGCATGTGACTGATATGCAGGGACACCCTGTTTCCACTGATCTGGCTTTTGGAGTATCAGACGAGGCAATCTACGCTATGAGGGATTGGGACCCTACGTCACTTGCCCGTAACTTCTACCCATCAAGATCAAACAATGTGAATACAGATACCTCTTTCGATTCCGTCTATCTTGGCGATGCTGATAAGGCAGAACCAAAAATTGTGGCGAGAAGCAAGTTCAAGAACACAGCCTACTGGAACCCGGAAATTCATACAAATTCACAGGGCGTGGCAAATGTCAGTTTCACTCTGCCAGATAATTTAACAGTCTGGAGAGCTACTGCAGTTGCGATTTCCAGTGAGACGGCTATAGGCTCTGGAATGTGCAAAATCCAGGTTACAAAGCCATTCATGGTACAGCTGGAGCTGCCGGCTACTCTCACCCAAAACGACAAATCTGAGTTCTCAGCGTTTGTACACAATCAGACAGGATCTCCACAAACTGCCTTCGTCCGGCTTAATTGCAACGGAATCACCCTTGATACACCCTCCACACAGTCTATACAGATTGCAAGTGGAGCAACAGGGTCTGTGACATGGCAAGTAGAGTGTCCCACTGCGGGAACTGTCTCCATGACAGCGGCTGCATGGACTATCAAGGGCAGCAACGGTGTGCAATATTCAGATGGTCTTACAAAAAGTCTTAAGATAGTGCCCTATGGAAGACGAATCTCGACATCTGTTTCAGGTGTTGTGGATGCAAGTGAATCACAGACCGAAACCTTCCGAATTGACTCACGCAGTACTCTTGGGTCAAGCACTATGCTTGTAAGACTAAACCCATCGCCTGGCTCCATTTTGAATGGTGGTCTGCAAAATCTGATTGACTATCCATATTCGTTTGTGGATGAGACAGCCGATACTGTGATTGCCTCACTCACTGTGAGACATACCCTAAGCAAATACGGATTGCAGACAACCAGTTCTGCAGATGTTAGACATGCCGTAACTGAGGCACTGGCAAGGCTCTACAGGCTTCAGCATCAGGATGGCGGCTGGGGCTGGTGTCATTTCGATGCCAGCACTCCGGATATGACGAGCGATGCTCTCATAGCCCTCGCGACAGCGCGTGCTTATGGGGTTCCTGTGGATGCAGGAGCACTTTCACGAGCACAGCATGCTGCTGTACTAATGCTCAAAACCTGTGTACCATCCACTAAGCCGCTCCTGATATATGCCATAGCCCTTTCAGGCAGACATAAGCAGGCACTTGATGCAGAGCGCAAAATGCTGGTTTCAGCTTACACCACATCGGGCTTGGCTTACCGTACACTCACTCAGCAGGTTCTTAATCTGCCTGATGAAGATACGCTGTCTCTCCTTAGAAAACGCGCAGTACATGAGGGGCAGCTGGTGCACTGGCGAACTGTTAACAATGGTCTAACTGACGATAGTGATGTCACCACCGCCCTTGTGTTGCGTGCTATCGCAAATTCTGATCCGCATAGCACACTTCTGCAGCCTGGCATACGATGGCTGATGCTGCAGCGTATCGACAACGGCTGGATGGATGACAGGGCTACGGTGGAATCCCTCCTGGCTCTATGTGCAACGATAGACAGTAGCCAGACACAGACATCCACCGGCAATGTGATGATTGCACTAAATGGACAAGCTGCTGGTAGCTGCGCATTGAACAGTAACACACTGCAACAGCAGGAGATCGATGTCTGGATACCATCCAGACTACTGAAAGGCGGGAAAAATCAGCTTACCCTTACCAGAACCGGAGGGAACAGTCCCGTTTTCTATACCATCACACTTCAGCAGATCAATCCTGATATGTCAGCGAGTCAGTCTGATGTTCCTGGGCTTACTGTGACACGAAGTTATCTGAAGATCGTTGGTGGAACAGTGACTGGCGTTAAAACACAACCCGCTGGTGATGTACTCACACCGGGAGAGCTGATACGGGTGCATATCAAAATACACTCGCCTTCCAATATGACGCATGTAATGCTGGTCGATCCATTTCCTGCAGGATGCACACCTGATGTACAGGACTATTCCGACGACACGCTGGATGATGAGGACTGGAACTACTGGTGGTCTGGAGAGGATGTACGCGATGATCGGATTGCATTCTTCACCACCTCTTTACCAAAAGGGGACAGCGTTATTGAGTATAATCTTCGCGTTCAAACTCCTGGGTTATATAGTGCGCTCCCAACAGAGCTGCAAGGAGTATATGCACCCGGTGAGCATGCTGAGACGCCTGTCAATCTGCTCACTGTGAGGGCAGGACAATGAGCAGTTCAGCAAACCACGAGCAGAACAGGACATGGCTGGCTCTTCAAATCATTGTACCGGTTATCCTGGTGGTTACAGGAGGAGCACTTTTACTCAACCTGGGAGTTACGGCATCCCCACATGAGATAGAGATTGCCGCATACGCTACCAATCTCGCACAACGTACACCACGCCAGCGGCGAAATGCTGTACTGGCTGGCAATACGCTGAACAACACCACGATCCCTCCCGGAGGCGTCTTCTCGTTCAACAGGAAAGTGGGATCGTGGTCTCAGGACAGGGGATATGTGGATGCCCCAGTTAGTTATGATGGAGAGTTGATAATGGCGCCAGGAGGGGGTGTCTGTCAGACATCCTCCACGCTGTACAATGCAGCACTACTTGCTGGCCTCACGATAGTACAAAGGCATCACCATGACTACACAGCGGACTATGTGCCGCCTGGCAGAGATGCAGCAGTGGCTCAGTATACGATAGACCTGCAGATCAAAAACCCGTATCCATGGCCAGTTACACTGGAGTGCCATGCGGAGCAGAACCGTCTGGTGGCGAGCGTTCTGGCACCCAGACGGCCGCCATACCAGGTGCATATCCTTACCCTTGTGCTGGAACAGACAAGACCGAAAAGGATATCGCGCATGGTATCGGAGTCTGGTCCGTATGGACACTATGCATATCTCAGAAACCCTGGAATGACAGGGTTTCGTGTGCAGACGTACCGGATATTCACAAAGAATGGTAAACAGATAAGCAGGCAGTTACTTAGCGACGACACATATAAATCAATGAATGCCCTTGTGCAGATTGATGAACCTTCTGTTAGATAGCAAACAGGGTTCAAACAGAATGGTGACTTGCGGAAGAAGGGGATTTACTTTTTTCCGCAAGTTCATCTTGCATCGTGGATAGTAATGATGTGATGTAATTTCTTCCATAATCATGCTTAATTTTCACATTTGTCAATAAATTATTTTCCGAGTTATTAACAGGATCAATATTGGCCAGCTTTTTGAGTTGCATTTGATCATTGTTAATTATGTTTATTGGTGTCCCCGGTCGGTTGATTGCTATTTCTAAATTGAAAGCCGTCCAGTCGTCCTGCACAATATTGTCCCCGCTGGTCATAATATAACGCATATCGAATGCCGCATTTGCCAGGCCAACATGAAAATTCGAGTTTGCATAATTGTGCATAACAGTAGTAAAATTCTGTTTTTTAATATCAAATTTTAGTTGTGCTGTCTGAGTATCCCGCTCAGTTTCTAGTATTTTATAAAACGGTACATGAAGACGGATTATTTCATTTTGACGTTCGATACAATATTGCAGCTGCTTCCTGTTAAGATATGGCAGTTCTGCCGCGACAGTTCTGCATGATTTGGGTATGAAGGCAACAGAGACTAGATCACTGATGAGAGGTCCATTATTTGGTATTTCAACACTGAACTGTTCTGCATCTAATCCTAATTTGGCGGCTTTGAAGTAGTTGTGCTTTTGGCTGTAGTATTCCTGTTCGATATGAATCAGGTTTATCATTTCTCTCCATTCCATCAGGTATTTCATATTTGGGTTGGAGGGGATTACAGGTGCTTCCACGTAGGGCTCAGAGATGCCTGTCTGTATTATCTTTATACAGTTTTTATTATCATGCACGATATGTTCAAATATCGATTGAGGAACAAGTGAGAGAATTCGATGTGAATAGCTTATCTTATAAATGAGGTTCTTATCGTGCAGTTCGCGATATGCAGCCTGATATGTATAGAAGGTATTGTTTTGTAGAGGTGCCTGCACAAAATGAATTTGAATACTGTTTGATCTCTGTCCCAGAAGTATAAATGCTGTCAGCATGGTGGCAAGGATTACTATTGAGATCGCTGTCACTCTTTTTTTCATTTAGAGGTGTTTCCCATATTTGTTTGATTTAGCAGCTTCTTAAATACAGAATTAGGGTGATAAGTTATCAGTAGTATAGCAGATGGTTTGCTTAGGTTAAAAATCTCAATGCAGTGGACTGGTTCATTCCTGTTTAGTTATGCTTGCTATGGCCGAGCCTGGCAGTTCAAAACCGTTAGGTCCAAAAAAGATCTCCATAGTGCTTCCGGGAGTTAAGTGCTCCCACTCTTCCAGCAGCTTTCTAAATGTAGTATCAATCTGAAATAGCACATTATCCGAAAGACAATCCAGCTTGTCCAAATTCCATTCACTTAACGTGATCATTTCACTGAGTTCGGATAATGAGATCTCCCGATACCAGCTTAGCTGAACGAGACCTACCAGTTGCTCCACAAACAGTGCCTCAGCGGAAATTGAACGCTTCTCCGTTTCACCTGGTGCGGGTATCTCAAACCAGTCAATATCCCATCCCTGTGCAATGAGACCAAAGAAGGCATTCTTTGTATTTAGAACAGACTCAACCGATACATGCAGGAGGTCATGTTTCACAAAGTATTCAGACTCAGTTTGGTATGTAGAGCTGCCATTATCTCGCAGGCATCTCATCGTGGATCGTCCGTCAATATGTTTCTGGAACTGTATTATCATACTTATCTCTCTTCTGTTGTAAGCCGTCGCTATCGTCCCAATTGACAGCATCATTCCGCGCCACTATAAAGTTAAAAATTACGTAAGACCATGGCAATCTTGCTTTCAAACGATTAGACTGAATAATGCTGCAGGATCATAAGGATATGGCTTAGACTGCCAGCCTGTTTTTTATACAAAATATTCAATTGGATTAATGAAGGCACAAATATGGAAGCAATGGGGTCTTGCTGTCTCATACTCTCTACCTTATTAAGCTCTCCTGCGTTTAATCCATAAGTCTTGGTCAAGCATTTGCTCTCCTCATTGAACATCGTGTCTGTATCTTTCAACAAGACTTTACCACGAGTTGAGATCATAGATTTCAGAAAGGATGATCTACGATGATTAACGTCGGTTGAATGTGTCGGATATAGGTACATTATTTTATTGACAGGTTCCAGCTTCAAAAGTTGGTTAATCCGTGATAAAGCTGACTCATGTTCTTCAAGGATTGTCTGAGATTCTGTTTGCTTCTCATCCAGGATTTGCACATCTTTCACATACAGCATGTGGCACTCAGATTTGGTTAGATGTGAGATTTCTTCAGGTAGGTTTTCAGTTGCCAGGTCTGTAATAGCTATTCCAACGAGCTCTTCTATCTCTCCTCCATTGTGAGGAACCTGTATCCCCAATTTCTCAATATCTAAACCAAGTACGGCTGCTTCATACCACATTCCTTGCTGTTCCATATATGTCCTTTTCAGTTCCAGCAGTCGCGCATCTGCCCGGAACATAAAATTAGGAACAAAAGTACTAAATGATTTGACGGGTTTACAAATAAATGGCTGTTTTAGCCCCTGCATAATGGTGTGGATAGCAGGTCGATTTGCTTCCAGCACAGTATGAATATCAGACGTTTCCATTCCATTAGACTGAGGCAATTGCATCTCCACCTGCTGCAACAGCTTTTTTCTTCGGATTTGATGGTATGCAGTTTGATAGGTGTAATATGCATTGTTCGTATATGGGGCAGCCTCAATATGAACAGGGTATTGGGGTAGTGGAAGCTTCATCTGAAAACCCAATACTAAAGCACATACCATGAATGAAGGCAATCCCGATAAATGTGAAAACTCACTTGGCACTGCTTATTTGCTCCTGTAATTCTACTTTGCTTATAATAATAGAGATGAACCAGTAACTTGCTCATAAGACACAAAACTCTCTACCCCATGAAGAGGTAGAGAGTTTCGTTATTTTAATCAGGCAGTATCCAAACTGTGATGGACCTGTCTATTTTTTGCCCATGGTGGCACCTTTTGTGGGGTCAATTCCCGGAGGTAAGCCCGGTGCGTTCTTGGGGACTGAAGCTGTAACTTGAGAAGCGATCGAGGCTACGTTGCCAGCCTGAGCTGGACCTGGCATAAATGCATTGTATGCTGCATAACCACAAAGCAGTACTGCTAGAATACAGACTGTGATGATGACTGGAGTAGGGATTTTTTTCATTGGTTTCACCTTAAGGAACGAGACGTG
>JAJZFJ010000268.1 GCA_021805395.1 bacterium | reverse complement strand
GACTGTCTCAAAAAGTTGTCAAAGCAAACAGTCTAGATGAGGTATTTGCCTGATCAGCTTTAACCCATGATGTCAGCTCGCAATTTTGCTGCGATTATACCTTCATTAAAATGATTGCTGCTGGATATCTACTGCAGGATCTCCTATTTCTGTATGATTTGAGATAGTTGTCCGATTGTCTAGTTCTCTTTTATAATTGACCTTAAGTTCTATTTCCTACAAAAAGATAATGAAAAATATCAGGAGCATATAATCTGCTTAGAGGAGTAGACAACATGGAAGAATCAAGCACATATCAGGCAATCATCAAAAACGGAACCGAAAAAGGAATCCAGATTGGAACCGAACAAGGAATAAAAATAGGGTTCATGCAGGGCGAACAGCAAATGCTAATAAAGATACTGCAATATCGTTTCGGAACAATTCCTGAAGCCAAAATGAGGATGCTAGCATCCATTGATTCTATCGACGAGTTAGACAGACTGTCTCAAAAAGTTGTCAAAGCAAACAGTCTAGATGAGGTATTTGCCTGATCAGCTTTAACCCATGATGTCAGCTCGCAATTTTGCTGCGATTATACCTTCATTAAAATGATTGCTGCTGGATACGTTAGTATCCAAAACTATTGCATACACACATCTTAAGATCCTAATCGTTGTCAACTTCCCTTCTATCATGCCGTGATGTGTTCATGCCTGTCTGATTCAGTAATGCAATGATGGAATCGCAAGATTTGAATTTGTCTCAATGTATGAGATAATTTGTCTTGCTACCTCCAAAGCCTGCACTCTTAACTCAGGGACGGCGACTGATTCATACAGCCTACCCTTCAGAAGTGATCCGAGAGCATATATACCTGAAGTAGGATGCCCATTAGCATCTATCACTTCATATTTCTCATCTGTTGCCACACCCATCTTTAAACTGTCTTGTGTAACCAGGCCCTCAACAAGCAGATTATCAACCAATGGATCGTTCAGCTTTCGCAAATCAGATTGTGGGCCGGTGCAGCTTACTAATTGCCTTACTCTAATCATTTCTATGTTCGTACTTCCTGCTTTTCGATATGTGACATCGATGATCTCCTGATTCTCTTCAATAGTTACTATATGCCCTTTATGCACACATAGCTTCCCTTTTGCTATCAATTCATCCCTCACTTCCATTATCTCAGGTGAACAGCGATGTCTGTGTGTATCCCAGTATGGCCTCAAAAATCTGAGAAATTTCCTTTGCTCTCTCTCTGATAGCGTTTCCCATATTGTTTGATTCATGGGTCTGAGAGAATCAATCACTGCTCTCCAGCCAATACCCTGTACCTCAGCATCCTTTACTTTTGCTCGAATCAGATGTAAAAGTTCTCGGGAAGTAAGAGGCAGTTCAGCAGGAGTTAGATTAGATATATAGCACTCACTGTCTTTATGAACCTGAGGGAAGAGTCCATGTCTAGATATCATATGAATTCTTCCCTGCTTTTTACGCTTAGCAAGAGTCATAACCAGATCCAGACTTGTAAGCCCAGTTCCAATAATCAGAACATCTCCCGGAAGCGCAAGCTCATCCCAAACAGCTTCGGAATATGGATTATCCTTTTTGGATTTCAATCTTCCGTTTCCTGGTGGGAAATTACCTAATGCAAGCACAACCTGTTTTGCATATATCGTAATATTCTCGTCAGTAGTTAACTCAAAACCTAAGTTATCGTGCTTGGCCACATAACGTATAGCCGCATTAGCAACTTCCAGTTCAGGATGATCAATACTAGTTTTCACTAAAATATCCTGCAGATAAGCACCGTACAGGAGACGTGGTATATAGCCACCAGCCTTCACCTCCTTCACCCCAGCCTTTTTACACTCTTCAGGATGGTTTCGCAGCCACGTATAAAAATTGCTCACATCATCTGGATAGGCACCCATCTGGTCTGCTCTCACATTGAGAAGATGGTGTGAGTCGGTGGTGCTATATGCAAGTCCAGTCCCAATCGAGGATGTTCGATCACACAGGAGTATTCTCATTGGCTTCAAGGCTGCACGCAGAACATTAACTGCAACCATTGTGCCACTAAATCCCGCACCCACAATCACTACATCGTACACACCTCTAATATCACTCTTCGCTATATTAGTCATCTGTTTCATTTTCATTCCTCCGATTTAGCATGATTAATACTTGGTATCTAGTGCTAAACCATCCGTGATCTCTGAGGTAGTTATACATGACAGTGCAATATAATACAAATGGAATAATATTATCTTATATATAGACTTTATCTATATCACTCTAAGATGGCCTGGTGCGAGAGAAATATGTGGAACTGAAATAATATTCTCACAGCACAAATCTAATTAGTACTTTCTCCAGATAAACTCACTACATTTCACATGGCTGCTTAGGTATAGTTGAAGCGTTACTCGGCTGTATACTTTCAAGAGTCAATTTCTGTGGATACATCCCCCAATTGCATGCTACAATATTGTCATGCAGGACAACAATTCCATCACAAATAAAACAGAGACCTGGTTCAAAATAGAAGCAATTCTGGAAAAAGCAGGTGCAAACGAAAATCTCTCTTCTCTTACTCCGGAGGAGCTAAAGAGCCTGCTTCCTCTATATAGAAGGGTAAGCTCTGACTTATCGGCAGCTAAAACCATCAATTCAGATCCCGATACCATCCTGTATCTCAACAAGCTGGTTGCAAAAGTGCATTCCATGTTATACGCGTCTGAACGGTCTGCCGGAGTTTTACAATCTATCTGGACCTTCTATGCAATTACATTCCCGACTCTGCTGCAAAAACGAAAAAGTTATTTTATAAGTGCATGGATCATTACACTTCTGGGTGTTCTGTTTGCATATCAGGTAGTTATTCATCACCCAAATGATATCTGGAAATTTATTCCGCCTTCGTTCAAATCGTCAGTGCATTACTGGAAAGAGAAGAAAATTGCCCAGCCTCCTTCTGCTACCTTCTCTGGCGGACTAATGACACATAACCAGATGGTAGGCATTATGGCGTTTGCTGTCGGCATGTTTGCCTGTGTCCCAACTATTTACCTGCTCTTTCAAAATGGAGTTATGCTGGGAGCTTTGGCTGCTCTAATGACTCAGGTACATGGGCATGCGACGTTCTGGCCAGGAATACTACCCCACGGCATTGCAGAACTCACAGCTATTATGATCTGCGGTGGCGCAGGTATGCAGATGGGACTGGCACTCCTAAAGCCTGCGCCCTACAAAAGAACAGTAGCACTGGCAATGGCTGCGAATGAAGCCATACAACTGGTTTTAGGTACGCTACCACTATTTATTTTTGCCGGACTGATTGAAGGAATGTTCTCCCATCTCAACATCGCTGCATGGATTAGACTATCGTTTGCAGGTATTAATGGAATATTCTGGTATCTATATCTGTTCGTTCCAAGAAAGCAGCCTGTTGACCCTCTGGCAGGGGAGGACACAGGAACCGTGTCTACTGTTGATGCGTACAACTAAAACGAGTAGCAGCAACTGGAGATATGGTTAATGCATGTTGATAATGAATGTTCTTCCCCATTGAATCTTATTCGTGAATTAAAAAACAGATATCCAAACTCACACTTTCTGGCACTTGGTCAAACCGTCTTTTGGGATGAACCCATGAAGGCTGTTTTCCTGCAGCTCATCCAGGAAGATCCTCAAACCAAGATGTTTCTGGGTGTGCATGATACCGACTATTTCGCAAAGTCTCCAGTGGTGGTTACTGGCACAAACCGGTTTGTGATGATGCCTCATAACGATGGAGCTACTCAATCGCTCTGGTCTGCCGCTGGTGAAGTCTCCACACTATTCGGTAGTGAAACCTTCCCCTCTCGACACGATTTTGCTGAGCATGGAGTGCCCCTTAAACGACTCGCAAAATTGTGGCAGGATGGGCCACAGGATTTTATCAACCAGTTCACTGAAGCCTGGGGCTGGCGTGGGCTAGTCTATTCTGGATCCAGTAACATAATTGTAAGTGAACTCCGACTTCAGGATGTGGCTGAAGGAATGATTCAAGCACTGGATTGGGCATTCAAGGGAGCTGTTTCATTCATTGCACCTGGCTGTTGTCATGATGAAGCTTCCAGGATATCCCAGACCATTCTCAGCTGGTGTACTGAGTATACTGGGTGGTATCCAAATAACACTCTGTCTGACCTTTTTCAATATGTACTTCCCAAGATATACGCTGTACTGCTGGGTTATGCGCCTGCAAATGTGGAAGTAACTGCCACCTCCAAGCTTCTGCTTCTCACTCCAGAAACCGCCTCTTTGCCAAGGTTCAAGTTCGTGAATCATTTTCTTAATCCCGCTACATGTGAACTGGCAGTAGCTGCCTATAACAGAGCGGTCTCTGATGGGGAGATGTACACTCTGGAACGTTTTGGAGCCGGTGCGCTGCCTTTCGATTGTGTTGTTCCCGGCAGAGGCAGAGGCACACTGCGTATCACAGAACGTGTTCTGTTTATAGAAACACCCAAGCCAGTTGCTATCCCAATCACCACCCCGCTCGTCAATGTATCCGATCTGGCGAGCCTCCTCTCCACTCAGTTTCCAGAAGGGGTTACGCTGGTTGGTAAAGCAGTTAGCCTGGTTTCAATGCTGGCACAGGAGTTTTTCTTTCTATTCAGTGAAGAAGGCTCCATGTATGTTCACAGAACGCGAATGATGAATGACATCTTGACAGCAAATGGTATCAAGCTGGATATGCGACCTATCATTCGACTGAGATATCAAACCTGGGATAGCCTTGAAGTTGCTTCATCCAGCATTCAGTTACCTGAGCATCTGGCTTCAGTTTTCTCACAGAAAGTTATCCCCTCCTCAGAGTTTTCCACCAGATGGAAAGAGATCATACAAAATCAGAAATCTCTGTGTGATGATGTTAAAGCCATAAGGAAGCCAAGAGAACTGCTGCATTATTTTGGTAACAAGTATCCTCAAGATGAGTGGAGCGAACTTCTTGCAGAATATAATACGCTGCTAAATAGAATTACCCAGATTCAGACTGAAGCAGGTGAAGTTAAAAAGAGTATGCAGGTAACTTATGATGAGCTAAAACAGTTGAATAGCCTTTGTGAACAAACGGAAAAAGCTATGGGCGAACACTTCAGATCCATTTCAGATTGGAATTCTCAGGAAGAGTTCACCCGTAATCAATACCAGTTGCAGTTAGATGAGATCTCACAACAAAGAAGAGTATTAAAATCCAGATTAAAAAGCTGCAATTTCAAAAGGGCCGAACTGGAAAATGGCTCCACAATAGCATCCATTCGAGCACGCAAAGCATCAATCGAAGTGCATGCAGAAATGTTTCGATTACAGTTAATTCGTAATGGGCTACTCTCAATCCATGGACTTCCCCATACTGATCATCGTCCATCAGCGTGGTGGCTTCCAATGGTAGACCCGAAGGGAAAATGGTTCCAAAAGATCGCCGAAACGGTTCAAATATACACAGAACCTCTAATAAGCTAAAAGAACATCTACAAGATGACATGATTGAAAGGCCAATGGTAGGACCTGAGGTTCACCGTGTTCATTGGCTTCTTTTTTACATGTGCGTTATGGTGGTGGTTATTGTTGCCAGATTATGGTTTTTGCAAATTGTTGAAGGTCCACAATTAGCTTCAGCATCCATCCAGCAACAGACCCGCAAGATTGTAATCACCGCTCCCCGTGGAGTGATTGAAGACAGATATGGCAAAGTACTGGCAACTAGCAGATCGCGTTTTGACATCTCGGTAACACCAAACGACATAGCAAAAAATCCCAAAACACTTCCTCGCCTGGCAAAACTTCTCTCGCTGGATCTCCACAAGCTTAATGAAGAGGTTTCTGCCACATTAAAAGGCCCGGCAAGATATACCCCGCTCACCGTGCTCAAAAATGCAGACCTTCATCAACTGGCAAACGTCGACGAGAGAATTTTAGACCTCCCGGGAGTTCTGGTCAATCAGGAACCCGTGAGATGGTATACCGACGATAGCATCTGTACGCCTATACTGGGATTAACCCGGCCGATAGATGCTGCACAATTGAAAAAATTAGCACCGTTAGGTTATCTGGGTGGTGACAAGATTGGGATTATGGGGCTTGAGAAAACCTATGAGCACTATCTTAGAGGAAAACAGGGAGAAGAAGACTTTGCTGTGGATGCCCGTGGCAGACTGTTAAGACCGTTAGGCGAAATTAAGCCAGTCCCCGGGGATACGCTGCAACTGGCACTGGATTTCAAACTTCAGCGCATAGCTGCAGAGGCTCTTCACAACACCGGACATCCTGGTGCAGTGGTTGCAATTAACCCAAACACAGGAGGCATACTGGCAATGGCCAGCATGCCAACCTATAACCTTAACTACTACGGAAAAAATTTCACATCGCTTCTGAACAATCCGCTCCATCCACTCATCAATAGGGCATCTGGAAGTTCATATCCCTGTGGCTCAACTTTCAAAATGGTAACAGCATCCGCTGGGCTGATGAAGGGTAGTCTCACAACAGACACCAGATACTACTGTCCTGGTTACCTGGAATTGGGCGGAAGAAAGTTCCATTGCGATTCAGTACACGGATCCATTGGTTTCTATAGAGCAATTGGGGAGTCTTGCAACGTATTCTTTTTTCATGTGGCTATCGCTGCAGGACACACTGCAATAGCGAATATGGCAAGACAGTATGGATTAGGTGAAAAAACTGGAATAGATCTCCCTGTGGACGAACCTGGGCTTATTCCTACTACAGCATGGAAGAAGCGACACGGTATGATATGGCTGCCTGGAGATACCCTGAATATGGCGATAGGCCAGGGTTACGATAGAGTAACACCTCTGCAGTTAGCCTGCTATGTTGCAGCAGTTGGCAATGGAGGAACACTGTGGACCCCGCGATTAGTTGATTCCATCATCAACCCTGTAACAGGTGAAGCACAAGCCATACCTCCAAAAGTCCATCATCACGTGGATGTGTCACCTGAATATCTGCAGGATATCATTAAAGGAATGGAACTCGTTACCAGCCCCAATGGTACAGCACCAGGTGCTGCAATACCAGGTTTCCCATATGCAGCCAAAACAGGTACAGCGCAGGTATGGTACAATGGAAAAGAGAGCGACAACTCTGTATTTGTCTGTTTTGCACCAATAAATCACCCCACAATTGCTATCGCAGTGCTGGTTGAAAGAGATGGATATGGCGGTGTGGCAGCGGGAGGGGTTGCAAAACGTATGCTTATGTCTTATTTTCATTTAGGTGGCAATGCAAAACCAGCAACTGCAACACCTCCAACCAAACTCGCTTTACGCCTTAGCAAGAGCGCCTCGAAAAAGAAATACTATTAGGAGACGTCCATGCGCACATTCCACGCCTACCAGGTTGTTCCCACACTGCCTGAATCGCTGCAATACCTCAGAACCCTAGCTTATAACGTGCACTGGTCATGGGAACGGGAAACTCTGGAACTTTTCCGAAGACTCGATAGGTCTTTATGGGAAAACTGCAGTCATAACCCTGTGCGAATGCTTGGTACCATCGACCAGGAGAGACTTAAAGATGCAGCAAGCGACGATTCCTATCTCGCTGGGCTGGAAGCAGCATACATTAGTTTAGAAACCTATATGAAATCCCGTAATACATGGTTTCATCGCAACTATGTGCATCATCATGAAAAGCCAACAATTGCTTACTTCTGCATGGAATTCGGTCTCACAGAATGTCTGCCTATCTACTCCGGTGGACTGGGAGTTCTGGCGGGTGATCATCTTAAATCATCCAGTGATCTTGGTGTACCCCTCATGGGGGTGGGACTGCTGTATCAGCAGGGCTATTTCAGGCAGTACCTAAATCAGGATGGATGGCAGCAGGAGCGGTATCCTGAAAATGATTTTTACAATATGCCCATCCAGCAGGTACTCGATAATGCTGGTCAACCAATCAGAGTGCAGATAGATCTTCCCGGAAGACCACTCTTTGTGCAGGTTTGGAAGGTACAGGTTGGGCGTGTCTCCCTGTTTTTGCTGGACACTAACCTAACCGTCAACAGACCTGATGACCAGAACATTACCGATCAACTCTATGGTGGCAACTCAGAAATGCGCCTGCTCCAGGAGATCGTGCTGGGTATTGGCGGCCAGCGGGCTCTGGAAGCTATGTCCATCCGTCCAACCCTATGTCATATGAATGAAGGTCATTCGGCTTTTCAGGCTCTTGAGCGTGCACGCGTAATGATGAAAGAGACCGGCTGCAGTTTTGAGGTGGCGCGTGAAGCCTGTGCTTCTGGCAGCCTTTTCACCACCCATACGCCAGTACCTGCTGGTTTTGATCTCTTCTCAGCAGACCTTCTTCGCCCCTATTTCTCACAGTATGTCTCAGAATTGACACTTAGCTTCGATGAGTTTATGGAGTTGGGCCGGGTTAACAGAACGGATCGAAATGAGCAGTTTAACATGGCCGTGCTTGCATTGCGTACTGCCCACCATGTGAATGGTGTGAGTAAGCTGCACGGCCTGGTTTCCCGCAGAATGGCACAGGCAGGTTACAGGGATCTTCCAATTGAGGAGATACCTGTATCCTCAGTAACCAACGGAATTCATGCGCGTTCCTTTACATCCAGCCAGATGGCGCAGCTACTGGATAAGTATATCGGAGGGCGCTGGTCTCAGGATGTAAGCGGAGCAGAGGTGTGGGACAGGGTTGATTCGATTCCAGATGAAGAGTTATGGAGGGTGAAACAGCTTCGCAAAGAGCGGCTTGTGCAGTTTGCAAGAAACAGGCTGGTAGCGCAGTACAAAAACAAAAATGCTCCAGAAGCCGACATTCGTATGGTGAAAGAGGTACTGCATCCGGATGCCCTCACAATTGGATTTGCACGCAGATTTGCAACATACAAAAGAGCTACCCTGCTGCTTTCTGACCAGGTTCGTTTGCTGAAACTGCTGAATAACGAAGAGAGACCTGTTCAGATAATAATGGCTGGGAAATCCCATCCTCATGATGATGGGGGCAAAGAGCTCATAAGGCAGATTGTTCAGTTTGCACACACCTCCGGAGCAAGAAGCCGAATCGTTTTCCTTGAGGATTATGACCTCAATGTAGCCCGATATCTGGTGCAGGGAGTGGATGTCTGGCTGAACACTCCGCGAAGACCCATGGAGGCAAGTGGAACCAGTGGAATGAAGGTGCTTGCGAATGGAGGTCTCAATCTTTCCATTCTGGACGGCTGGTGGGATGAGGCGTACTCCCCGGGAGTAGGCTGGGCGATTGGTCACGGTGAAGAGTATTCAAACCCGGATGAGCAGGATGCCATATAGG
>JAJZFJ010000182.1 GCA_021805395.1 bacterium | reverse complement strand
CGTTGATTTGTCAGCCACTTTGTTTATTAAGCGTAAGGTGGATATCCTTAATTTCACAAGAGCAGTTGTCAAATACCATACATCGGCAATACCTGAGATATGAGTTGTTATTCCAGTTGTCTGGTGGCTTTGTGTCTTTTAATGCATGATATAGATCTTTCTGGGAAATTGGCAGACTAAATCTCATTATCTGTCTTGTGGTCTCAGAATCGATAAATCCTCTAGGAAGTTCAGCTAGAGGCTGACCAAATTCATCTGTGCCACAGCAGACAATGGTCAATGATGGATCGCCGTCCCTTGTAAGAGCTTTTAATGCTTGATGGATTTTAGGATCCTCATCATCCAGTAAGTAGGGTTTCATTTCATCCAACCATTCCCAATAATCTTGCTCACCTCTTTGTGGTGTCACAGATACTCTATTTGCATGTTCCATCTGCTCCTTTTGTTCTGCCGTCATAAGTTGCTTACTATCCACCAGGGCATCTAGAAGTGGTTGAGACAAATTTTCTTGGTATGGCTGATCATAAACTGCATTAACTAGAGATTCGATATCATTAGTCAGTTCAATTTTTGTTCGCTCTCTCAGTAATAACCAGGACCGAAGTAGTATATAGCGGTGATATATAAATTCAGATGAGCCAAATTTAGGGACGCCATCTGGTTCATCCTCATCTTTCAGTAGACCAAAAAATGGAATAGGGGAAGTTCTGGTACGGTGATGCCTATGTAGACGTCCTAGTCGCTGAAGGATCAGATCAACAGGTGCGATTTGTGAGATCATAAAGTCAGCATCAAGGTCTAGTGACTGCTCAACAACCTGTGTTGCGACTAATAGTGTTTTACCTCGTGGTTCAGTTCTCTCCACACCGGAATGTTTGCCAAACAGTTCTAGTGCCTGATCTTCTTTTTCTTTCCTCCAAAGAAATGGTGTCCTGGCATGAAACAGATGGCATTCCCATCCTTCTGGCTCAAGTTGCATCCTTATATCCCGAAACATATGTTGTGCAGTGGCGACTGTATTACAAATAATAATCACACATCCACCGTTCGGCAATGCACTTGAAATGGAACTCAAGATTGCAGATGGAGTGTTGTCTATATGTAAGATATGAACAGTTTTCGCTGGTACCTGTTGGTCATTCTCTATATTTACAGTTCGAATACCAACTTTATCCCCTTTCGGGCAAAGTGTTATGCGCGGATATTTGACATCTTCAAGTGTTTGTAGATATTTTTTAGCTCCTTTGGAATACGCTTCCGTCAGGCTCAATCTGGTAGCACTGGGTAATGTTGCGGATAGAAGAATTACAGTGCAATCCATCTCAGCTAGCCATTTGATAAGTTTTTCTAAGAGTGTATTCATGTAAGCATCATAAGCATGTACCTCATCGAAGATCACTACTTTATGAGCCAGACCAAAAAGCCGTACAAACCAGTGTTTTGTTGTTAAAACACCTAGTAGTGTCTGGTCGATCGTCCCAACTCCGTAGTGTGCTAAAAGAGTCTGTTTACTGTGCGTAAACCACTCTCGGACAAGAAGAGTACCTGCTTGCTCTGAACTCTTCATTTTAGAATCATTCAGATCATCATATATTTCAGAAGTAAATTGGTTAGCTTTTTCCATTCGTTGCTGATACTCCTCATCAAGTAAAGCATGGGAATGGGCTAAAATTAGGTTGATCGTTTCTTCTGGATTGCGATGCTGTAAAAAGTCACCGAGTCGTCCAAACATTGCATTGGAAGTAGCCTGTGTGGGCATAGCAATGTAGATACCATGTGCGAGATTGTTGGTCTTGGCATGGTCGAAAATGGAAAAGGCAGCTTCAGTTTTGCCTGCCCCCATCTCTTCTTCTATAATCCATAATGATGGAGATGTGACATCTTTCAGTAAAGTTAGGACAGTGCGTTGAAGAGGATTGGGATTTATTACTCCTTCAGGATTTAAATATTGAAACATAGTTGCAAAATCCATTGGCTGCTTAGCAGTTGGTGGTGCAGTCCAACCTGAATACTCAATAGCATCAAGAGCAGTTCGAAATGACTTTTCTTTATATTGATCAATCTCTTGAGTACCCTTCATCTGGAAAAATTTAGAGGAACCAAACCAGTCAGCCAGTGAAATTAATGCGGCAAGAAGAGGAGCAAATCCATGATCTTCTATATTTCCAAGCGAATCCAAAGAGATTTCTTTCACTTCAGGGCATAACTGTATCAACTGTTCTGCCAACCATCTTCTTGCATCCTCCCAGATGGGCTTTTCACCTAGCATCCGTTTTTTGATAGCATTTAAGTCAGTTGAATTAGGAAAAATGCCGTGATGGGCTCCCAAAATAGACGCCAACAATTTTGCTATATGAGGTTGGAAGGCCAATTCAATATAATTTATATCAGTTAAAAGTCTTTTCGCTTCTGGAACAGAGACATAATTATGAGGTGGTGAGTTATTCATGTCATTTGGGAAATCATATCCAGCGTCTACCAGCCCACCAATTTGAAATTTGCCTTTCATTTGGAATCCAGGATATGCCTTACCAATGTCATGTAAGCCAGCGAGCAATATGACAACTGCTCGGGCTTGTATCGTGTTCAGGTTGAGTGCCGTCGAGATTCTCAGTTGTAATGCATCAGGCAGACGATCCCAAAGAATTCCAGCACAAAATGCTACATCATATAAATGGAAAAGAAGAGGGTGATAATTGCTGGGATCACCATTAGGGCTTCTATCTGTTTTGCCCCATAATTTAAGATAGTCGTAGTGGTCAGCCAATGTATCTCTCCTTGAATGCTTTCTAATCGCTACAGCACATCTGTTCACCATAGTCACAAGTAGTACATAGAATATTGAACCACTTCATCCAATACAGCCAACCTAGAGGTTCGCAGTATCTCTTCTGAATCTGGCTGGCAAGCCAAACAGGGGCATCTATATTATCTAACTAGCAAACTCTCATCAATTCTAGCATTCTAAATGAAAATACTAAATAAAATAATCAATTACCAATAAAGAAGCATGAACTAGCTGAACTGCAACGTATTTATGAAGCCTTAGGCTGAAGGCTCAAATGCTTTCCAGTCACACTTGGTTTTAAGATGATTCAAGTGGTTCCAATTAATTTTGCCCTCATGTTGCAGTCTGCCAACAATTATCCCAGGTGCAATGCCAGCTTTTTGGGCGAGGAGTAATACCTCTTCTTCAGTAAAAATCCCATTAGTTTCAAACTTTTCATACATCTCTTGAGGGATCAATGTGTCACAAGCGAACGTGTTAGCCTCTGCTTCCAAAGCATCACCGCTATCAGTCAATTTCTCGTCCATAAATACTTGTCGCTTGCTGTGAAGCAAAATATGTCCAGCCTCATGAAAAAAAGTGAACCAGAAGTTGCCATTGTCTTTATATCTCAAACTCAATTGAATTAATGCTCGGTCACTAGAAAGCCATCTGGCAGCACCACATAGTTGTGTGCCTGACTTGCCAGGGATTTCTATTTCTGGTACCAACACCACAGCAACTCCACACGAAGCACAAGCAGCTTGAAGTTCTGGTATGAACTGTTTCGGTTCTTCGATGAGTGTAAGTGCGCGAATTGAGGATAAAGAAGAACGGAACTTCTGCTCGTTATATGGCTGGCACTCAAGTCTGCGGGCCTCTTTTGTACCTTGTTGTAGCCAGACAGTGGTGGCTATCGAAATATCCGCACTAGACTTAGAACTTCTGAATGCAACACTTCCATGCTGATAAAGCGATCTAAATGCTTTTGGTGTGGCGACCTCAAAAAAACCCAGGATTGCTTTGCAAATATCAACAGGTTTCTTACATGTTTCAATCCATCCAAGCCTCATCATATCTTTATGAGGGATCTCATTAATCCACTCAATATCCTCTGCAAGTTCGTGCGTCTCTTGAATACGGGATAGATACTCTCGATAATTCTGTTCAAGATTGTTCCAGAAGTGCGCTGGTATTTCCAGAACTCTTTCCAGCTGAAGTGCTGTGTCAGTAGTGATTGCAGCTTTGCCGTTGATAATTTCACTGATTGTCTTAACTGGTCTACCAGTTCGTCTTGCAAGTTCGGATTGAGACATACCTATGTATTGGAGAGTTTCCAAAAGTGTTTCTCCCGGCTTGAAGACAAAATCAGGGAAGTACTCATTTTTGTTTTGTTTAATCATGGTAATCAATTACCTCTTCTCATAATGAGTCTTTATACCCTGTCCAGTCCGATGTGCAACAAATACGAGATGGCGGCTGTCAATGAACTCGTCAGCGCACTGCCGCTATCGCATTGGGAGGCTGCATTAAATCGCCAAGTATGTACACTTACACTACCCATGCGAATAGTCCTTCCGATGCGAAGCACCTATTAGCTGACAATATCCATTTGCAAATCTAAACGGGAGGAATTGAACACTATGTGTAAGAAGAACAAGATTGGGATTGAAAGACTAGCTGAAGCAAGAATGTACATTGATTTACAATTAAGGAGAAAACGCCATGGAGAAAATTCCCTCATTATTCGTTAGAGATTTGAAAACCCACCGGGTTATAGATGAGCTTAGCCCTTTTGTCGGTGACATCGATGTTAGCTCTCTGAGAGCTACTATCAAGTGGGATGGTACAAGCTGCTTGTGGGCTTATGACTGGCTCTACAAACGTTTTGAACTAAGAGAGGGTAAAAAAGTAGCAGATGGAGATGATGCAGGTACTTATCTTTTTGCTGGGTCCATGCAGCCAGCATCTCCAGAGCAGATGATTCCAGGATTTTACTGGAAAAAGGTCACTAAGGATGAACCTGGCGATATCCACCATCTGAAAGCAATGGCGAACGTTTTATCTAACTCGATGAAAAATTTTCACACATACGAGTTAATTGGCCCCGGGGTGCAGGGAAATCCATACCATCTGGAAGCACCTAAGCTCGAAGAACATGGTATCTCAGAGATTGTGAATACTATTACTCCCAATGGACACCTGTATCAGGAGTGCATTGAGATGCTGAATAGCCGGGATGATATAGAAGGGATAGTTTTCTGGTCTAAAGAGGGTGAGAATAGTCGCCCTGTCACCAAAATTAAGCGAAGAGATTTTGGTCTGGCATGGCCCCCCAGAAAATAGACTAAACTGTTAAATATCATCAACACTTATGCTTCCTGGTTTCAGCGAAGTTGAGACACTAGCCAGAGCCTGTATATGATGATGAAGTAATATCAAGTTTAGTTGTGAAGCAAATACTCCCCAGATAGATTGAAGTTGCTGAAATCTGGGGATTTATGTATCTCTAATAGTCACAGTTTAAGTAATAAAAGTGTATGTTTGCTGATTCCATCGACTGATAAAGTCACAAGAGAACATACCGTCTGATCTGATCTATTCCTTTGTTAGCAAAGTAACTGAGATGAGATAATCTTTACTTGCTGCAAAGTGTGCTGTGATCTTGCCTTTCAAGGGCATGGTTACCAGGGCTGTATAGGGCCGTCCTGGCTGAACGGAAGCTGATCCTGTGACGTGAACTTCAATCTCTCTAGGGTTCAAAGAGAGGGGAGACCCAAAGCCTAATCCGAGTTTAAGCCCAACTCCATACGCTTTGGACACTGCCTCTTTTATAGAGAAATGTGCTGCAAACCGTAAACAGATCTCTTCCTTATTTTCAGATCCCATCCATTCTTCAAATCGACTGCATTCGGGAGGGCTGGCGACTTTCGTCATGAGCTTGCAAAAATAGCTCGGGCTGCGCTCCCTAATCCTGGGCAGATAGACCATGTCTACTCCAACCCCGGTAATATGGTCAGATCTAACTCCGACTGCAAGATGGGTACCACCATCATGGGAGTTGCTCACCTGTACATTGTGCCCAGCAATCTCACAAACCACTTCGGGCTTGCCGAGCATGTTTCGCAGTATCTTTGCTGACACATCTGGAAGCAGCTGCCGGGCAACATTTTCCAGTGGACTGGTGTCACACTCAGCGTCCACATCATCCCATGCTATAGCGTATGGCACTTGCAATAGTGAGGTCCAAAGGAGGGCATCACTGTGGAGGTTTACCAGCTCCATCAGTTAGTCTGCAGGGAAGCATGGAGACGCTGCGCAGCATCTAAACCAGACTGCATTGCACCGTGAATAGAGCTGGAAACTCTATACTCACCTGCAAGCTCCAGTTGTGCATACGGCGATTCTATTGCAGATAACGTATCCCATACTCCTGGGTTCTGGGCGAACTGGGCATTGTTAACTCTGTATATCTTTAAAGCTTCCCAACCATAGTCAACAGATTCTGGAAACAGCTTGATGAGTGCTTCTCTGGTTTGGCTAAAAAGTTTCTCGTCATTGGGTTCCTTACAGCCCAAAATAGTTGCGCATAGGAGATGTTTTCCAGATGGAGCATACCCACTTGCAACATTGCTCACAAGTGCGATATTGTTTATTACCCTGTTCGGCGAAGTATCCAAGGTGATCAGCTTGTGATTATATAGCGGCGTATTAAGTGAAAAGTAGACTGCAGTGGATGAACGCCAACTTAGCGGAATATCCATACCTGCAAGCTCCGCTGTGGTATCGAAAGGGGTTGCAAGTACCACTGCATCCGCTTCAAGCTTCTCTCCATTCAGCATGAGAACTCCCCGTACTTCATTGTTAACCACGATAAGCTCTTGCACGGGCGATGATAGCGATATGGTATCGCTTTTGAGACCGGATGCAATCTGTTGCGAGATTGCTCCCATTCCACCAGCAGGAATGCATGTATTACCCTGTGCTAACATTGCCCACACAAAAGCAAACATACGCACACTGGTACGGAGATCTTTTTCCAGGAAAATACCGCCAAAGAATGGGGATATAAAGTTGTCTGCAAACTGCTTTGAAAACCCAAACTCTTTAAGGTATTCGCCCATGCTTACATCTGGCAAAGCAGCGATTTGGTCTAATGTCTGTCCACCTATTTTAGAAGTGAGATCCAAGACCTTAAACTTGTCCCTCCAGGAAAACAGTGAAGAGAACGCAGTATGAATAAGCTGTGAAGGCATTCTTCTGGGATCAGTAATGAACTCACGACTGCCGTTTTTCAGTATCATCGCCCCTGGTTGAAACTGTTTTAAATTCAGATCTGACAGATTTAACTCTTTTACAACTGCAGGATATGCAGAAAAAAGCACCTGGAATCCCCTGTCTAACTGGAAGCCCTTGTACACATCGGTGCGTACTCTTCCACCAACTCCATCAGAACTTTCCAGAAGTTTAACACTATATCCCAATCTCTCCAGAGCTCTTGTGCAGCATAATCCCGCCAACCCCGCTCCAACCACTATGATAGTTTTGTTCAATGAATCTTTGCTCCTCGGCTATTACAATCTACATCATCTGTGAAGTGGAAAGATACACAATTCCCATTTTTTCTATGAAACGACATATAAAAAATCAAAAATACCTGTAGAGATTACCTGTAGATATTCCGATAATAATGGAACTACTTAAAGCAGGCTGCTAAACTAGTTGGGAATTGGTCGTGATGCTGAGAACCTTCTACATGCTTTATGCTTGTATGGCAGGATATTGCTATATTGTGCACTGCACCATCAACAGGCACTAAGGTAATTCTATGAGATCATTCTCTCAGTCTGCCTAAAAAACTGAAGCCTAGCAGGCTCGCTTTAAGTATAAAACATATACATTCAACTCCCGCGCGTGAGTTCATACTTGAAAGGATAGGAAACATAATGCGACAAATTTCTGACCCATCTGGTGAGCAAGAGATCTATTTGGCTGGTGAGCGAGTAAATCCTGGCTTCTATAAACAGGTTGGTGGTAGAAATGAAGTTGTTCTCGAACAGGAAGATGTCTTACCTGCTAGTCTGGATGGTAGAGTAGCATGTTATACGAGAGTGAGTCATTGGGCTCAAATGGTAAAAACAGCAATGCGAAGCTAGGTACAATGGGATTACCCTATGTACGAAACTCACCCAATCATGATGTCGGCGCGTTTCGTCAAATCAATACTAGAGGTAATCACCCAGTATCATAACGGTTACAGTGCTGCCTTTCTCAACGTTAGTCTCATCAGCGGGAATTACAATGAGGCAGTTCATATCTTGCAATGAGTGCATCATGCCAGATCCCTGTTCACCTGTAGGCACAACATGGAAACTTCCATTTCTCCATCTAACTTTGCCGCGTACATATTCAGTCCTTCCCTGAGAATGGGAGATATTGCTCTCCAGCAGTGCCTCCACTTGCATTCGTTGCGAGTTGCTTCGTCCCATCATCTTGAGGAGGGCTGGACGTACAAATAGCTCCCATGTGACTTGAGCTGAAACTGGATTGCCGGGAAGACCAAAGAACAAGGTATCACCAATGCTTCCAATTGCAATTGGTTTACCGGGCTTCATGTTTACTTTCCAGATATCCAGTTTTCCCAGTTTTTCTAACGCAGGACGGACATAGTCTTTCTCTCCAACAGATACTCCACCTGCCACAACAATAACATCGGCACCACTTTCAACACACTGCTTCAGACCACGCATAGTCGGTTCCAGCTCGTCCGGTAGATGCCTGGCACTCTGTAATGCGGCACCTGTCTGAAGTGTGAGAGCAGAGAGCAGATACCTGTTGCTGTTTCTAATCTTTCCCTTGGGAGGAATTACGCCCTGCGATATCTCAACTACTTCATCTCCGGTGGATACGACTGCAACACGAGGTCGTCTTACAACATTCACTTTAGGCTGGCCCAGGGCAGCGAGAATACCAATCTCTCCGGCATGCAGCAGCGTACCCTCACACAGAGGTGTTGATGCCAGTTGAATATCCTCACCTTCTTTTCTTACTCCCTGCCCAGCTTGAACTTGAGTATGTATTTCTATCAAGTTGTTTTCAGATTCTGTGCTGTCTTCCAGCATAACTACCGCATTTGCTCCTTCGGGAAGCGGGGCACCAGTCATTATTTTGGATGTAAATCCATTAGTGATTTTCTTTTCAGGATTTGCACCAGCATAGATGGTCTCAATTTGCTGAAGTACTGAAGCATGATTTGGACTGGCATTTGCTGTATCAGATGCAATAACTGCATATCCATCCACCGCTGAATTATCAAAAGATGGTAATGAGATGTCTGCCACAACATCCTTGGCAAGCACTCTGCCAACAGCTTCAGAAAGATAGACACTTTCGCTTCCTAACCGCTTAATTTTCGATAACAGCTCTTCCAGGGCTTGTTCAACTGTCAGGATAGTCATGCATCCTCCTTGTTTGTAAATCATGCACAATCACCTAATAGTTTACACCCCACATGTCACAAAAAGAACTTTCACTAACGCGTTTCGCTCTATATTCAGGAAATTGCAGGATCTATCACATGTGGTTTCACTATAAGTGCTAACACTCACAGATTACATCTACCATTCCT
>JAJZFJ010000170.1 GCA_021805395.1 bacterium | reverse complement strand
CCGATCTGGTTACGCCGCCACATAACACTGCCTGTTCCCCAAAGAGGTCTGTCTCAGTCTCTTCTTTGAAAGTTGTCTCCAGAACACCTGCTCTGGTTCCTCCAATGCCTTTAGCATACGCAAGTGCAAGGTTTTTCGCCTCTCCTGTGTGATTCTGGTGGATTGCAATCAGGCAGGGAACTCCTTTGCCTTCAGTATAGACCCTGCGAACCAGGTGTCCTGGTCCCTTGGGAGCAACCATGAAAACATCGATGTTTGCAGGTGGAACAATTTGTCCAAAATGGATATTGAAACCGTGTCCGAATGCAATTGCATTTCCTGGTTTGAGGTGAGGTTCAATGGACTCTTTGTATAGTTTTCCCTGGAACTCATCATTCACCAGAATCATTATGATATCGGCCATTTCGGTTGCCTCTGCAACAGACAGGACGGTTAGACCATCTTCCTGTGCTTTGTTCCAGGACTTGCCAGGGCGTAGCCCAACCACAACTTTAACACCGGAATCCCGGAGATTCAGTGCATGAGCATGCCCCTGACTCCCATATCCTATTACAGCGACTGTTTTACCCCGAAGAAGAGCGAGATCCGCTTCTCTGTCGTAGTATATTGTTGCAGGCATAATACTCCTTCTTTCTTGGCATTTCGCCCTCTTCAGCGGGGCAAACTGCATGTTCTTTCTTATTTCAATTCAATGTATCTGTTCCAGCTCCATGCTAACTGTTTCGTGTAGCATAGCGCATCGAGAGCCTTATGAGCCACCCGAACAACAGACCCAGAGCCACAAATAGTAATGAGTTAATTACGAGGTTTTTAACTGTATCCAGACCGTAAATGGAGGTAATAGAGTTATAAAGAACCCAGAGTAACCAGTTCATAGGGCCAAGAAGGGCAACGATTACTCCCAGGATTACACCTCGACGTCCATGTTTACCCATTTTGGTGAATTTCAGCAAAATGCCAGCTCCGACGAGCGGTGTAACAATAACAAGAATGTCGAAAAGTGTGTTTACTTCTTTACGCGTAACTATCTCATGCATTATTATCAGTCACTATCCCTACCAGCGCGCGCTGCAGTGCGGGCACCTCTGGCCATGGCAATAATGCCAGTTCTCACCATTTCGCGTATGCCGTATGCATCCAGTAAATGGATTATCTTGTCCAGCTTGTCTGTGCTTCCTGTAACTTCAATCACAAAGGTTTTTTCGCTCATATCGATAATCCTGCCTCGGAATATCTCAACAATCTGCATAATTTCGCCTCTATGATGTGCTTCTGCATTCACTTTTATCAAGGCTAATTCCCGCTCAATTGCAGCGGTCTCTGCATAATCCACAACCTTGATAACCTCTACAAGTTTGTTAAGCTGTTTAGTTATCTGTTCAAGCACTCTTAAATCGCCGTTCACAACAATTGTCATTCTGGAGATTTCTGGGCGATCCGAAACAGATACTGCTAACGATTCGATATTGAAACCTCTGCGAGCGAATAGTCCAGCAACTCTGGCTAGAACTCCCGGGTTATTTTCTACAAGTACTGTAATTGTATGCTGTTGCTGAAGCTGGGCAACGATGGTATTAGTCATAACTTCTCCTTAATGCAATTCTTGTCGAACTGATTCGAGTATTTTATTCATGTGTTCAAAGGATGGGATAGCACGAATTACTCTCTGGCGTTCTTCCAGATAGTTTTCTGCTTCATCCACCTTGTTTGCAAGATAGAGCAGCTTAAGCAGCTCTGGCCATGCAGTAGTGCGTAGAGGTGAGAGATATAATCCCTCACGATAGTGTGTAATTGCTTCCTCGTAACGGCCTGTTAAGGCTTCGGTAGCTGCCAGTCTAATCAGAAAATCTGCCTCTTCCGGGGTAATCAGGGCAGACCGATAAGCATATTTTAACGCTTCATCCACATTGTTTTGCATGAGTGCAATGTCTGAAAGCCGGGCATAGGCACTTGATGTAATGACTGTCCGCATTTCATTCAGCCATTCACCCTCTGTCATGTCCCTTGTTCTCCATGCTTTCTGAAGTCTTAAATTCATCAAAGCATCTGACGCGGTATAGACAAAACCTGTCATGCTCTCGTCGTTGTATTTCCAGCCGGTCTCACAACGTTCAACAGCTTTGTTAAAATGCTCTGCAGCTTCACTCAGATCACTGATGTTATCAGTTTGGACACTTTTTGATAGCAAATAGCGTTCAAGAAGCATGGTTGCCAGACTGAAAGGAGCGCAGATACATTCCTCGTCATTACTGCAAGTATCTCTCAGAAGATTAATTGCATGGGATAATTCCGTTATCCTTGCCTCAATATCCAGTTTAATACTGGCTTTCGCGATAAAGTATGCCTTAGCTGCATTCTTTTTAAGTTCAGACCACAAACTCCCGGTTAGTTCAATCTGCCTATGCAAAATCTCTCTCTCAGGATAACTTGCACAGTTAGTCCATTGGTTCACAAGGGCTTCGGCCTCTTGTTCCGCAGAAAATGCTGCCGCCTCCCGTTTTCCTGCCATCTCAAGATTGCTTCTTAACAGTGTGCATAAAGAAGAGAACAGCTTTCTTTCAGAAAACTCTCTCCTTACGTATTTACTTGCAGAATTTGCAATGTTTTCTCGGCGCTTTTGATCTCTAAGCATCTGTAAAAACTTGTCTTCCAGAGTATCACGGCTGTAGGTTACACAGTGAACATCTGGTTTCAGGCAAGACAGCCCCACTGTATTTTCACTATGTAACATCACAAGTGCTCCGCACGATGCTCCCACAAGAGCCAGATGGGAGATGCCTCCACTAAGAGTGGAATCGAACACTATCTTTGTCCTCTGACATAACTCAACAAGCTTATCCTCTGGCTGAGGAGGCAGGAATACTATATTAAACCCATCTGAAAGGATAGCCAGTCTATCCAGCCAGCGATTTCTCTCATATGCAATGTTGTAGTCCAGATCTCCCACAAACAGAAGATCTATATCTCTCTCAACTCTGGAATCCGGTCTTTGTGGACCAGGATTTACCCCCTGCCACTGAGTAATTGCAGTGCGTTCGAAACCATTGGCTTTCAGTAGTCCAGCACCGAATTCATCTGCAAGAATCAGATCAGAAAAGGGAAGGGACTGCATGATTGCTTTAGTTTGCTGATGCCAGTCGTACCCCATCACGGCAACCAGTCCTGAAAATTTCGCAGTGCCTATTGGAATGCAGTCACTAAAAGGATCGATATGTAAATAGACAGTTTGTTCTGATGTGACAACTTCTTCTAGTGATGTTTTTCTCTCCAGCGTCATGAGCCGGTAATCAGTAGTCATGGATGTTGAGACATCCTGATTTATTGTTCTACTCACAATTAGAAGCATCTTATGAGTTTACATATTGAAGGGAGGATTTTCCTCCCCATCTGGTACAGATGTAATCATTTCTGTTTCAGGATCAAAATCATCGTTCTCATTTCTATCTACTGTTCGCAGATTCACAAGCATCTGAACTGGCCCTGGCCAGACCAGGATGGGAGTATTTTGTCCAGAATTTTGTGAGTGGATATGTGAATAACCCATACAGATGGCATAGTCCAAATGCAGGAGATCACGGGGGGTAATAGAGAGAGCTTCCATCTGCCCCTCAAAACCTGGAGGAAGTTCTACATCTCCACTAGATGCTTTTGCATATTCTTTGAGAAGTGGGACAACTTTTATAAAATTGAGATGTGATAGTGCTGGTCTTACCATCTGTCTATACAACAACCCATTTCTAAGAAGGCAGTTATAACCACATTCGTAGTAGTGCCAAAGGTTGTCTGAGATTGCAACTTGTTGAGTCATGCTCATCTCCTGGCGCGAGAGGGTTGCCCTCGCGCCATTAGTTCTCGTTTTCTATTTTGTATTGCCAGGAGTAGAATTCACCACTTCGATGTATTTTTCCAGCACGCGGTCTTCATCTGAGAATGACCAGCCATCGGCGTCTGCATGCACTGAGGCAATCACCTGTTCCAGATCCTGGCGAACCAGCATCTCGTCAACCGACTGTCCGGAAGGAATCATTGGATAGACGTTCACGGATGTTGGTATCACACAGTCTATTACTACTGGTCTATCTTTAATGAGTTTCGCTTTTTCGAGTGCAGCACGCAGATCATCGCGTTTCTCCACTCGAATGCCTACTCCTCCGTACGCTTCAGTCAGCTTCACAAAATCGGGCGAAGCCTGCAGATCAACAGCGCTGTATCTTTCATCGTAGAACATCTCCTGCCACTGTCGGACCATACCAAGTGAACGGTTATTGACAATGATGGTTATGACAGGAATTCCGTAAACTGTGGCTGTCATAAGCTCCTGGGTGCACATCTGGAAGGAGCCATCACCACTCAGACAGATTACTCTTTTGTCTGGATTGGCAAACTGTGCTCCGATTGCCGCTGGCAGTCCGAAACCCATTGTGCCTAAGCCTCCGGATGTAACCCACTGTCTGGGACGATTGCACTTGAAGTACTGGGCGGCCCACATCTGATGCTGTCCAACATCCGTCGCCATGATGGCATCGTGATCAAATACTTCATTCACTAGCTCAATTGCATATTCTGCGTATAGTTTACCGTCATTTGGATAGACAAGCGGGAACCGTGCTTTCCAGTCCAGTATCTGATCATTCCAGTCGGTGGCTTTTCGGGCTTCAACGATTTTTACCAGTTCTGAGAGGATAGCCTTAACATCACCTACGATCGGTACATCAGGCTGGATAACTTTTCCTATTTCGGCTGGATCTATGTCAATATGAATGATGGAAGCACCGGTTGCGAACTTTTCCACATTGCCTGTGACCCTATCGTCGAATCTGGCACCCACTGCTATAAGCAGATCACAGTTGTTCACTGCATGGTTAGCGTAAGCAGTGCCGTGCATTCCCAGCATTCCTATGGAGAGAGGATGACATTCATCGATAGCCCCTTTGCCAAGCAGTGTGGTGGTGACCAGGATATTCGTTTTTTCAGCCAGGCTGGTGACTTCAGTTTGGGCACCCGAAGCAATTGCTCCGCCTCCCACGTAGAGGACCGGCCGTTTTGCATCTGCGATGAGATTGGCTGCTTTACGCACCTGAAGTTCAGGAACACGGTTGCCTGGTCCAGCTGGTCTGTAAGAAGGAATAGATACCTGTCTTGGGTAGTCTTTCTCGGGATCGAACTCCATCTCCGCTTTGCTCACATCCAGAGGTACATCCACAAGCGTAGGTCCGGGGCGTCCGGTTCGAGCAATATAGAATGCTTCGGCTACAGCTTTAGGAAGATCTTCAACCCTTTTTACAAGCATGTTATGCTTGGTGATGGGCATGGTGATGCCAGTGATATCTGCTTCCTGAAAGGCATCTTTTCCCAAAGCTGATGTTCGCACCTGTCCGGTGATAGCAACCATCGGAATGGAGTCCATATATGCAGTGGCTATTCCCGTAACCAGATTGGTTGCACCAGGACCGCTTGTTGCCAGACATACTCCCACCTTGCCGGTGGAACGTGCAAAGCCATCTGCCATGTGTGCCGCGCCCTGTTCGTGTCTTACCAGAATGTGTTTAATATCTTTGCAATCGAAAATAGCATCATAAATGGGCAGTACTGCACCACCTGGGTAGCCAAATATATGCGTTACGCCTTCACAACGTAGGCATGCTAATAGTATCTCTGCACCTGTCATAGGCATTTTGTGACGTCCTCCTCTGTCTTGCTCTCACAAACATTATTGTATAATTCACAATATTTAGTGCCAAAAAAACCCCTCATCCGCAAGGGACGAGAGGCTATGCTCACGCGGTACCACCCTTGATACCAGCACGTGTTGACGTTACACGAACGACGAACATTACTGTTCTGCTGATCACTCAAGGCGCGATATCGGGCGCTATCCGGAAAACCTACTCTGAGTTATACTCGTTTCAGTCTGTCTGCTCGAGGGTGAGTTTCGTCTCTGCTGCACACCGCTTCGCACCAGCCAGCGGCTCTCTGAAGTGCTATACATAAACTACTTTCCCTGTCATCGCATTATAACATAAAGCTGTCCCTATACTTTACCATGTTTTTTCTGGTTTGTCTAGAGTAAAATCAGAGATTCAGCATGTTAATCGTTTCAATTTCGTCTTATAACATTATGACCATAGTTACCCTATCTCTATATGGTTAATGTGTTGTGTATTCTGTTTTGGCAGGCTTTAATGTAGGATTATCTCCTGCTTCCCATGCTTTCCAGAACGAGTTGCTTAATTGTTTGTATACTGAAACTATCCCGTTTGGATATGCATACACATTGAAAGTGAAGACTTTGGTAGAAGGTGCCAGTTTTGGAGGATGCATTAACAGCTTTCCATACTTCATGATCACAGTGGAAACAGGGCGCAGGGTGCCATCAGGATTGATAACTCCATAATCGCTTTTCTCATTCACTCTATACCCGCCGGGATACCACCACCAAAAGATGCCATCTACCCCACCTTTAATAGAGTAGTTATAGAGAGTACGAAAATATGCTGCCTGTGTCTGGAGTGCTGAAGAGCTGTCTCTCTTCTGTCCCTGATCCCATACCGACATGCCTGCCTCAGCCCAAACAAATGGCTCATGTGGCGCAACGGCATGGCCGTACGCAATCTCGAACGGGATGGTGTGCTCAAGATAAGGAATGCCTATTCTACCGTAGCACTCAGGTGCGAGATAGTCTACTGCCCGGGCATTACCCTCCAACTGATAAGGAAGATTGGCTGCACCTGCATCGCCAGGATAGCCGGCTGATGTCATTCGGAAGCTTACGGGATGGTTGGGATCGAGGGCATGCAGCCGTTGGGTAATTGTGCCATAAGCCCTGGCAAGCCAGTGATTAAGAAAGGCTCTGTAGTCGGCGCATAATCTCGTCACTGGCCCACCGCTCTGGTCCAGATCTGCATCAGTGGGACCAGTTAATTCGCCTGAGCTGTTTTCAGGTTCAGGCACACCCCACGATTTGACAGCACTATTGATACTGCCATATTTCCTCAGCACCCATCTACGCCATTCAGGATCCATAGGTGTTCGGGCAGCTTCACCTCCAAAGCGGGGTTCCCATGCAATTTCGTAGGAAAATACGGTTGGATTCTGCTTTAAGTGGTAATAGGTCACTATATTTTTAAAGCCAGCCCATGCCTGATTGTCGGCGATTTTATAATCTTCCCACAAGTAGGTGTTCAGGCTTGGACGCATGCTGACCTGTGCTCTCAATCCAATTTTTTGACATCTTCTGAGGATGTCCAGAAGATTCTGTGCTTTGACATCATCTTCATAAATAAAAATCGAGATGGCATTTATGCCAAGCTGCTTGATATGATTCAGGTCCCTTTGTACAATCTTCGGATCATAGGCTGCTGCACTCATCCAGCGCTCATAGAGGTCGTCATGATTCTGCCCGATGCCGGACGAGGGCATATAGTTGATGCCATTAAAGCGAATGATATGTTTATTCAGTATGAAATGCCCGGTTGATGCAATGGAAACGTAATGAGGGTGAAGTGGTGGAATCCACACATGCAATGGGCAGTTGACGGCGTCGATTACCTTGCCATCCACACGGATGCTGGTTACGATTACATAACCATGTGATGGCCATACTTTTGGAGGTAGCCAGGATGTGCTAACCGATGCTATGGAATGGGGTTGTATGACACATGGCCAGCTATGACTCCAGACAGTGGATCCCTGTTTGGCAGCGATCTTAAGGAGTACTTTCGCAGTTCTGGGAGAATCACTGAGATTGAGCATATCTGCGCCAATATCAGCGTTTTGCCCTTCAAACAGCGTATATCGACTGCTTCCTCCATCTAATAAAAAGATCCCGGCTTTCATTCTGACAATTGTGCTGGTGATGAGTGCATTTACTGCGGGATTACGATAAAAGCTGGAATCGGTGAATGTGAAAAATGCCCTGTCGCCATTATTGGTAGCACCAGGGACATGAAGCATGAGCACCGCTGGCGTACCTCGCCACTCTGCATCGTGATCATCGTATGCTGTGATGAGAGGGATAAACCTCCAAAATCGCTGTTTGTCGAATCCGGAACCGGACGGTCTTGGCTGAGGGGATAACAGGTCTGGTTGAGATACAGAAGAGATAGTTGCTCCGTTCTTAAGTTTCAAATTCACAGTGCCATGGATTCGGAAAAATTTGTATGCTGGAGCGATGAGATCCAGATCTGGGGGGTTAGCAATACTCGCTGCCTGTACTGGGAGCTGAGAAACAGAGGCGGTACCAAGTTCAGAGATCTCGTAATGATAGCTGCCCGGGCGCGGACTTGTGAACCCAAACGCCTCACCTACAACCAGTCGGGTAGCATTTTGCGGATCAAAACCGCGCGAAGTATCGGAAGCAGGGCCGGTCCATAAATGGAATGATGATGGCTGAATTACGATCTGCCTCCACTGAGGGGTGAGCTTAACTACGGCGATCCAGCGGCTGCCATCCTTTTCATCCCATTCAATTGAGAGGGAGGTAGTTGTTGCGTCACCTTTTGCAGAGAGTACGGTGAGAGTTTGTCCATTTGGAAAGGGTGAGTTCAGTGGTGGTGAAGATAGCGTATCCCATCCATTGAGATTGCTTATGCTGGTAGTGAGGGCATAGGCTGATCTCCCGTGAGCCTCAATCGGTTTCACTGAAAAATCTGTTTTGGAGTACATCGTGTTAGAGGCCCGCTGCCAACCAGTGAGGCTGGGATTACTGGAAAAAAGTGAAAGGGGATGAGGTGGAGGAGTGAGAGCATTCTGTTCCTGTAACTGTAACGATGTAATCCATGCGCCTCCACTGCTTTTGAGAAGGGGATATCTTCCTAACGGACCACCTGTAATAAGAACGTTTCCTCCCGAAGCCAGATAGGAAGTAAGAGGTTTTATTAATGTAACGGGCAGGTAGCTCGCATTAGGGACAATGAGGAGACTGCAGTTAAGAGGGGTGACATTCGCCAGTGAGGCAGTATTGTCCAGTTCACATCTATATCCTGCTTTGCTTGCATCGTTTCTGAGATTTGTGATGATAACTGAATTGTAATGAGGTATGGTTTTGTCGTCAAGTATACGCGCTGTTGAAGGAGATGCAGTAGCTTGTTGCAGAGCCAGAGAGATGAAAATAAAGGAGAAAAGGGTGTGCCCTGGGTAGCAGCAGGTGGTCATGCGGGAGGAAAGGGGCAACCGCCTATTTATGTGATTCGAGATACGGCGATGGCTGGATTTAATGTGTTAGTCAAGCGTAACCCCTCAGAAACAAGCCCTATTACACGTAATGCTCAAAATGCACGATTAGCCCACTATTGGAAAAGTCCTGCTGAGGCAGGGAAATGGATTGCCTCAGTAACAGGGGATCAAAAAATCAGCACCTTTAAGGGAAGCAGAGATAAAGACTCTACGCCTGGACATGGATTATTACCTT
>JAJZFJ010000090.1 GCA_021805395.1 bacterium | reverse complement strand
GAGAAGACGGTGGCATCTATCTCCCGCATTGAAGAACAGGTAACTGAATCTGCAAACCGTGTACGTAATCTGGGTTTGAAAGGCCAGGAGATAGGCGCCATAGTTGAAACCATTAGCCAGATATCGGATCAGACTAACCTGTTAGCGCTCAATGCAGCAATCGAAGCAGCCAGGGCAGGGGAACATGGGCGTGGATTTGCTGTGGTAGCGAATGAGGTCAGGAAACTGGCAGAGCGTTCCAGTGTGGCAACAAGCGAGATTGCTGCGCTAATCGATGGTGTCCGCAAGATGGTTAACGAGACCATGGAAGCTATCTCTGGAAGCACTGAGCAGGTCTCTCAGGGAGTGAGCTGCAGCAAAGAGGCTGGAGAGGCGTTGGACCAGATTCAGCGATCTGCGCTGCTGGTTGCAAATGGGGTAGAGCATCTGCTAGCTGCACGTGCATCCATCGAGGCGAATGTCTCCAGTCTTAATGCGGTGGCAGGCAAGGTAGAGATTGCGGCTAAAACCAGTTCGGATCAGATTGGCAGCATGATGCAGAATGCTGAGGACGTTTCTACCGTAATCACCATGGTTGCAAGTGTAAGCGAGGAGTCTGCTGCCGGCGTTCAGGAGATGAATGCCATTGCAACAGAGGTATCCTATGGCGCAAAACAGGTCGAAGCTTCCGTTGCAGACCAGTTCAGGGAGCTAATCAATGTGCGTAGTTCAGTGGATAAGCTCAATGCAGATGCTGCCCATGCCAGAGAACTCATCTCGCTGTTCCATCTGGTTTCAGATAGTGAGCAGGAAAACGGTATGACTGATGAGTATGAGGATGAGAAGGTGGCAGCATGAGATTATCTACCATCAAGCTCGTAGCAGCGTGTACTGTGTGGCTGCTTATTGTTGTAGTAGGGTTCTGGCATTTCGATTTCAGTTATCTGCGTCCAGTAACCGGGCAGGCTTCTGCCGAAGGCATACCGCTGAAGGATAGACAGCTTCCTGTACAGCTTGCAACAGGTACAGGGTTTGTTCACACATGGAGCAAAGGTAAAATTACGCTGATTAATTTCTGGAACCCAGATTGTGAGTGTTCCATACAGAACGAGCCTGTGGTGAGAGGAATATGGACCAGATTTTCCGGTGATGGCGTTAGAATTATCACCGTAGCCGAGATTTCAGGAATGAGTGTGAATAGTGCAATGAAGACATGGAAGTCTCAGCATGTGCACTCAACAGCTGTCGTTCCCGATGTGGATGGAAAGCTGGCAAGGTCTCTGGGAGTGTGGTCAACACCTGGGGCGATAGTTGTGAATGGGTCTGGCGAGGTCGTCTACAAAGGTGGATATAACGTTGCCAGATTCTGTCACGACCCAACTACTTCATGGGTACCCCAGGCCATAGAAGCTGTGATGGAAGGAAAGCAGCCCGCACATCCCAGATCCCCTTTCTTTGGATGCTGTATCCCGGAATAGACATAATTTCCTCGACGCTTTTCGTTCTGGATTAGTGTCTGGTTTCAATATTAAACTTAAGGCGTAGTTTCCATGTAGACCATGAGCAAACTACGCCTGTTGGAGTAACAGACCAAATTCACCCGGCTAAATAACTTTTCTCAGGTTTGTCACTGCGAAATAGTAGTTAGGTTTCGGAATGATATGGGTGATGAATTTGATCATTGAAGTAGAATTACTTCGCCTGAATGCGAAACTATTTGGTATGATGCTTGAACGCCTATTAACTATTTCTGAAGTGAAACCAGCACAGGGTTTTGGTGTCTTAAGGCATCAGCTGTTCTAACACCTCAGCAGTAGTTTCATCTATACTGGTTAACGTATAACTGCTTACACCAGTAGAAACCCATTCAGGCAGTATTTCCGTCCAATTAGAATCATGAGGCGTTCCAGAGACTTGATAGTCTTACGACCTGACTTACATAGGCATAAGCATAGCCTCTGTAGGAATAAGTAATGATGACGTATGGAAAAGCTTTGTGGTGTTTCAAAATAGGCATAGTAATTCCATACTTCCTGAAACCAGATGCTAAATCTACCTCTCATCCTGCTAATTGCTCCCTTATGTCAGTACTGGCTAATGAGTGCCGCTTATCTTCAAACACGATAAATACTGTCCAAAATAGATTGAAAATTAGATCTATCAAATCTGTCCTAAAAATCCAACCAAAAAATTCACGAATTAAACAAAAACGTATAAAATATCACAATAACCATACAAATAGTTCAATAATAGCATTCGAAAATTATTCACATAACAGACAGAGTGCTGAAAGCTCTTGTTCAGCAATCATTTAGAAAATAAATATCTATCATAAATCTTCGATTTATTGTTAAAAATGTATGATTTATCATTAAATTTATCATTTCTTATCTTGCGCTATAGGGCTATAATAGAATCATGAAAAGAAGCAATGCACCAACACTAGCAGACGTAGCAAGAGAGGCTGGAGTAACACCCATGGCTGCATCTGTTGTACTAAATGGGTCAACCTCTTCGGCCCGGGTGTCTGAAACCACCAGGCTTAGGATAAAACAGGCTGCAGCCCGTCTACAGTATCGTCCAAATGCTGTAGCTCAGGGTTTACTCAATCGCAGGATGAATACAATTGGAGTTGTAGCAATTGTTGGTGGTCCTGAAATCAATCTCTACTTCCTGGAGGTTTTGAATGGAATACTGGAAACAGCAGCTATCCATGATCAGAGCACCACAATCTTCTCCATAACGGACTGGAATGAGGAGGAGAAAATCCTTCAGTGTTTTGATGGCAGAGTAGACGGAATGATCTTTATTGCTCCACATGATTTGACGTCGGCTTTGATGGACAGGCTACAGAAGCATACTCCTGTTGTGCTTGTGCATGGGAGTGTAGATTTGAACGATGTCTGTAATATCGACATCAACAACGAGATAGGAGCATACGAGGTTGTTAAGCACCTAATTTCACTTGGGCATCGACGGATTGCCCATCTTACAGGAGGAAGAATGCTTCTAGGTGCCCAGCAACGCGAGGCAGGATATCGTCGTGCACTGGAAGAGCATGGCATTCAATATGACGAGACACTCTGTCCAGATGGCTTTTTTAGCATAAATTCCGGACGAGTGAGAACCATGGAAATATTGAAGAGGCTGGGGCCTGATCAACTTCCGACTGCCGTATTCTGTGGAAGTGATGCAATTGCACTGGGCTGCATTGAGGCACTCACGTCGAATGGAATCTCTGTGCCCGGTCAGATTTCGGTAGCAGGGTTTGACGACAGTTTACTGGCTAGAATCACACATCCACCTCTCACTACTGTGCGGCAGCCTTTCCGTAGAATGGGCTCTCATGCTGTAAATCTACTGCTCTCTCAAATAAAGAACGAGCCGGTTCAGGGTGTAGATGTTGAGGTGCTTGCTCAGGGAGTTACCAGTCTGCAAAACATGCCGTTAACAGAACTTTTCCCCACCGAGCTGGTGATACGTGAATCTACCGGACCTGCACCAAAATAGTGTGTATTCAGGTGGATATGTGTGGTTTATGATAGGTCGGTATGGTTTTAGTCTGCCAAAACCTGCAATCTAGAACTTTCAGGCTTATATTTAGTTTCAACTTTTACAATTAGATGGAGGCTTTTGCTACAAACAGTTCATGATGATACGTTCTCATTATCAAGATGTACAACAATAAGCTGAATTACCAGGAAGTGTTGTTCTAACAGGCGTGTCCCATCGCTACTCAACACGGATGTAATATTTTAAGGGTGAAAGTCTTTCGGCTTTCACCCTAATTTCTATTTATGCCATCTGTTCGGGTGAAGATACATCTGGAACATCTTCGTTTAGTGCAGTTGCCAGTGCACTCTGATGATCCTGCTCCTGTATTAATATTTTCCGAATATTTTCCGATATCGCATACTCTCCTAAGGCTTCACATTGCTGAACACGCATACGATAGTTTGCGATGGTCTGATTTTCATTATCGAGGTCGAATCTTAACATCTCTTCTGCCTTTTCAGATGTTTTCACAGGTTTAGGCACAACTGTAGGCATACCTCCCAGATAATCTATCTGATTTGCTATTATCAATGCATGGGACAACTCTTCGCCCGCATGAACTTCGAGCTCTGCAGCAATGTTCATGTATTGGGCACCTTTTAAAACCTGTGAATAGTTTATGTAGGCGATGATCGCCTGATATTCCCTCGACAAATCCTCATTGAGAAGATCGATTAGCTGTTGTCTAGTGATCTGTTTATTCTGATGGTCCGTCATGGAACCCTCCTCTGTCTGTTTAATTTTCAATCCCATTATTAGTCATGTTACTGCCTTATAGAAACTGTCGCCAGTGGATTAATAAGGTTAAGAAATATGAATAACTGATAGTTAACACACTGCACTATACGCAAAAATCAGTGTCGAATCCGCCGACGGAGGATTGAGCTATTTTATCTGGAGAAAAAATGTGTGCATGGGGGCTGATTGTATTCTGATCTGCGTTCAGGATGACATTCCATTAACAGCATCGTTAACCGGTTAACTGTGAAAGTGCCACCAATGCAGGCATACACCGACAAACATCCGGCATATTGATGATATGATCTAGTTTAGATCTCCATCTATCTTCCCGAAAAACGTTTAATCAATTCAATGGCACCGCATTTTCATGGTGACGAGATAAACGACAGCATACATTCTTAAAATTTTCTAAGATAAATGAAACAAACGCTTTCGAGGTTTGTCTAAATTTGCATTAATCCGTAACATAGTAATGTTTCTTAATTATATTAGGTAGCAATATCTACTAGAGATGGTGTTTGTATTCAGGAAAGCAATATGGTTTAACCCTCTTTCCATAGCAGATGTACATATAAATGAACCATATCACATTTGATATAGTTCCGAATCTACTATTTTAATCTCATCTCTTTTCCATGCACAGGTGGATCTTAAATGAAATACATTACCACAGTTCTGTTTATGATTCTGTTCCCGAACATTGCGTGCTGCCACGCCATTATAAGTTATGATATCTCTCCGTTACAAACTCTGGATCCCCCGCTTATTCAGATAGTGATCAGCCTCACTATATCGAGTCCCGGTAAGGTGATTGAACTCGATATGCCAAAATGGTGCCCCGGTGACTATCAGCTTCAGAATTTTGGTCAGTATGTTGAAGGTTTCCATGCGGAAGGTCCAAATGGTGAATTGCTCAATGTCATTCATCCTGACTCATATAGCTGGGATGTAAATCCTGAAGACTACTCCAGGATAAAAATATACTATCTCATCCCGAATGAACCACCGGGTAATTTCAGTCAGAACGTGCAGATAGAAAATCATCTGATATATATTAATGGACCTGGTGCTCTATTGTATCTGCCGGATTACCGTTATAAAAAAACCATTCTTCATGTGCATCCACCTGGGGGTTTCTCCGTTATTACCGCTCTGCGCAAAGTTAGTGATACGCCTGATTCCTACTATGCATCAGGATATGATGCGCTTTCTGATGCTCCTCTGCTCATTACTTCCAGATTGAAGCAGTATCATTTTACGGCGAATGGAACCACATATACCCTTGTGTTTTTTGATCATCTTAATGAGCTGAACGACGGTGAGAGATGGGTGGATGTGTTCCGAAAAATTGCAGTTACCGAGAACAGGATGATGGGTGGTCCTGCCTCTTCTGTGTATCACTTCCTGATTGATGTGGGAGGAGTGAACGGTGGTTTAGAGCATGCAGATAGTTGCCGCGTGGTCTATTTCCCTGGCTTGACAGTACAGGAGTATGCCCCATTTATAGCCCACGAACTGCTTCATAGCTGGAATGTGAAACGGATTCGTCCTGTTGCCCTTGCGCCTATTCACTATATTCATCCGGTTACAACACGTTCTCTCTGGTTCGTAGAAGGGGTAACAGAATATTTTGCACAGTTAACGGTGAGAAGAGCGGGATTGGAGAGTAGAGACTATTTTCTACAATATTGGCGAAATATCGTAGGTAAGTATCTCAATAATCCTGCCAGAAAGCTTGTGACGGCCGATGAATCGAGTGCTGATGTGTGGAAAACGCAGACCAGCGATGGTTATGGTGGGCTTTCCTACTATACTGAAGGGGAGCTGGTTGCGTTATGCCTCGATCTGGAAATTCGTCATGCCACGGATAACCATTCAACTCTGGCAACGGTTATGCGACTGCTGAAAAAACGATACAGTGCACCACTCGCTGGGTATACACAGCTTGATATAGAAAATGCCGTGAATGATGCTGCGGGAGAGAATCTCTCTCCTCTATTTCAGAGTTTGACTGCCTCCACACAAACCATGCCACTAATGAAAGAGCTTGGTTATATGGGCTTGAACATACGTTTTGAAAATCTGGAGGATACTACACATGCCCAGCGAGAACTTATGCGGAGCTGGAGTGAAGTGTTAAGTAATCCATGACCACAATAATCGAATGAATACTGCCACCAGGTGGCAGGCTACATGATCTCTACGCCGTGGCCACCTCTGCGAACCTCACCGATGATGCTGGAAGGGCAACCAGCCTCATTCAACCTGTGTGCTAATCCAGATGCAAATTCAGCTGGCAGAATCGCAACCATGCCAATGCCCATGTTAAAGGTACGGAACATATCACTATCCGGGACATCTCCGCGCTGCTGAATGAGCGAGAAGATTGGTGGGATGGGCCATGTACGACGTTCGATGTTTACATAACATTCCGAAGGAATAACGCGCGGGATGTTGTCATATAAGCCCCCCCCAGTAATATGTGCCAGTGCATGCACCTGGAACTCCTCCAGGACAGGAAACAGGAGTGGTGCATAGCAGCGGTGAGGGATAAGCAGCTCTTCCGCAAGAGATCTTCCCAGGGCTGGAATTGGTTCAAAGAGTGGGAGTGGGTCATCGCAGTCGAACAGTACTCGCCTAGCCAGTGAAAAACCATTGGTATGCATGCCGCTGGATGAGATACCCACAACCAGATCTCCAACCTCTACTTTGGTGCCATCCAGTATCTTGTCGCGTTCAACAACACCTACAATGGTGCCTGCCAGATCATAACTACCTGTCGGGTAGATTCCCGGCATCTCGGCGGTTTCACCACCTATGAGTGCACAGCCGACTGCTTTACACGCTTCTGAAAGACCCCGAACTACCTCCTCGGTAACTGCAGGTACCAGCTTTCCCGTCGCAAAGTAGTCCAGGAAGAAGAGAGGACGTGCACCCTGAACAAGGATATCATTTACACAGTGATTCACCAGGTCGTGTCCAATGCCTACATGCTTCATGGCATCTGCTGCAACCTTAACTTTTGTCCCGACGCCATCCATGCTGGAAACCAGTATTGGCTGTGAATAGTCGGCGAGAGCCGAGAGTGCAAACATCCCTCCAAAGCTTCCTACATCGGATAATACGGCTGGCGTGAATGTAGAACGAACATGATCCCGAATACGGTGGACAGTTTCGTTTGCCGCATCTATATCGACTCCAGAATCTTTGTACGTTATGGATTGATTACTCATCTCTACCTTTTTCATCATCTTGCGGTTGATCAACCTGATGAGTTATGAATTGAAATGAACCGGGACCAGTGCCATTCATTCTGCCAACGATCCTGCCCGATTTAGTGATGGTTCCTGATAGTGAACCATCGGGGGCAATACGAAGCCTTGCAACACATCCCATATTGTCGTGCAGTACTACAGTACCCATCGGTTTTGCCTGTGACGAGAAGAAGGACTCCTGTGCTTCCAACTGGGCTTCTATCTGTACACTGTAGTTGTTTCCCAGATTGATCTGCATAGAATCGGGCATCTTTCTTACAGGCATTCCTCCACCTAAATGGATAGTGCTAACTTTTCTGGTTCCTCGAACGACACCTACATCATGAATCTTCACAGCGTATGTCAGAATGGATTCTGGCCGATTCTCTTCAGTAAGGACAGTCACTTTGTCCTGAGTGTACGAATGTTTGGCAACTCTGTTATAGCCCGCTGGATCTTCACATCCTCCCGCAAGTCCGTTCCGTGCCGTCCAGAAGGATACACGTAACATATAAATGGCGCATGCTGCCAGAAGTTTTTCAGGTGGTTCAGATTCGATATTTGTAAGCTGTCTTAATGGACCGGTGTCTAGCAGCCCATCTGCCAATGTTTTTGCACTGCAGCCGTTCTTCTGAGAGATATATCGCGAAACAGCACCTGCACCAACCAGAGCTGTTGTAAATAAAAGTAGAGAGAGCGGACTATTTTTAGCTAGGGTTCCATTTTCCATGATCCACCTCATATCAACCTGTCAGATAAAGATCAATTGACGACATTTTTGTACTGAAGTATATCCTGCAATTTATGAAATCAGTCTATTTTTAGCTGTCTCTATGAGGCCGGAGAAATATAGTCATCACTATCCTCCAGGTCAAGATGAGGTTCCAGCATCAGTTTTGACACCCTGAGTTCTGGAGGTACGGTAATTGGATACTTGCCATCGAAACAGGCGCTGCAGAACTTCTGTTCTCCTGCTCCCACTGCACGTTCTGCACCTTCCAATGACAGGAAGCCCAGAGAAGTTGCTCCAATTATCTGCCTGATCTCTTCAACAGTGTGACTTGCTGCAACCAGCTCGTTCTGATTCGCCATATCAATTCCATAGTAGCATGGAAATCGGACGGGTGGTGCAGTAATTCTAACATGCACCTCAACGGCACCCGCGTCGAAAAGCATTCTAACAAACTTGCCAGTGGTAGTTCCGCGCACAATGCTGTCGTCAACAACTACCACCTTGCGGCCAACGAGTGTCTCTTTCAGCGGCGTGTACTTCATGCGGGCACCCAGATCTCTCATGCGTTGGCTGGGCTGGATAAAAGTACGCTGAATATATCTGCTTTTAATCACACCTTCCCCATATGGAATACCTGAAAAGGCAGAATAACCCAGAGCTGCAGGTGTTCCGGTATCAGGGATGGGAACCACAACGTCTGCGAAAGGTGTAGGATGTTCTTTTGCCAGCTCATGTCCCATGCGATGACGAACCATGTGGAGGGAGCGGTTGTAAATCTGGGAATCTGGGCGGGCGAAGTAGATAAACTCCAGTAGGCAGGTTGCAGTGCGTTGAGGTGGCAGTCCCTGAAGCTCATGCACGCCTTGGGCATCAATCACAAGTATCTCGCCAGGCTCAATCTCACGCAGGTACTGTGCCCCCACCGGGCCCATGGCACAGCTTTCGGATGCCACCACGTAGTGCCCTTTGCCCATTCTGCCTACACACAGCGGCCTGATGCCGTGGGGATCCCTTACTGCCAGGAGTTTGTCGGGGGTCAGTACTACTAGCGAGTAGGCTCCCTGAATGCGCGACATCACTTCCCTTACCGCTTCTTCAATGCTGCCCCGATTGTAGAAGGCTAGCATCTGTGCAATGACTTCACTGTCGTTGGTGGTTTCGAAAGTGCATCCACTTGCTTCCAT
>JAJZFJ010000076.1 GCA_021805395.1 bacterium | reverse complement strand
GTTGCCAACTCCCAGGCCGCCATTAGTACCCCCACCCAGCAGTCCATTCCCCCCAAGTGATGATCCTATGGAGCCGACATTGGAGCCAGTTGTACCTGTTGATGTACTGCTGTATCCGCTCCCAGAATTGGAGAGCGAATAGGTGTAGTTGATGCGAAGACCGCGTCCAAGTCGGAAATTTGCACCAACTTGTGCCGACTTTGCGTCGCTTTTTCCTGCCTGTGTACTGTTTCCACTGGAGGTTATGCTGTTGTTCGTAAAATTTGCATTCAGCTGTACCCAGCTTTTAGGAGTCCAGTTTAATCCAAACTGTGTACTCAGAGTGTTTGCATCGTAAATAAGCGGACCAGTTCCCCCTGTAGGGCTGCTGGTTGTAATTCCTGTGTTATAAAATGTTGTGCTGTTGCTTACATTATGCGAAACGCCAGCCTGTAAACCCAGTGTCCCAAATGTATAGTGCAGCGAAAGTGAATCAGTAAGGTTTCCACTATTTCCCCCCACAATATACTGGGTATCTATACTGTTTCTACTAAGTGAGATGGTCCCGTTTTTGGAGAGATTATAATTTAAGTCTAATCCATACTGATGGTAGGTATCGTTGCCAACAGTGGTGGATGGAAGAGTGGTGGAGGTTGTTGAACTAACAGACTGATAGGATGGTCTCTTTGCATATTCGTAGTTCATGTCTAAATGCAGCCTTGATGAAGGCGTATAATCGGAAGTGAAAGCTATAGACTTCTCATTCTGATTGAAGCCCGGGCTTTCAATTGCTGTAAATGAGGGACCAATATCTCGAATAGTGAGCGTAGTATTGAGATGTTTCGCAGGATGAAGGTCTGATCGCATCTGAAGTGCCTGCCCATTCACACCCTGCCCTGCTATGCTCAAACCAGAGAAAGCACTCTCCAGTGTGACATTTCCTAAATTTCCCAGGCCAATGGTGCTGTTCAAACCTACAACACTTCTGTTTCCCGGTGTGGGATTGGTATTGAGTGGGGTGTATTCAATAGTCACTGTTTCCGTACCAGGCACGCCCTGCACCAGTCTGATCTCATCAGGAAACGATGAATCCACAGTGAAAGCCACGCCCTGAATGAGTGGCGCGCCATTCACCTTCACACTCACTGGGAATGCAGAATTCACCGGATAATCCAGGATGTAAGGGGAAAGCGGCGTGGAGTTGCCATAAAACTGCTGGGTCTGCTGAGATGGGATGCCGCTGCCCTGAGTAATCTGCGTGAGGTATGTAAAACCAATCTGTGTACCTGGATGAACCAGATAGTTTGTGCTTACCCCGTATATGGTGCCCGGATTTTGGTTGTAACCCAGTGTCTCAAACGTGACTGCTATGCTGGATGTTGCCAGCACCACACGGTTATTTAGAAAGTTTAGTTCGCCAGTGAGCGGATCGAGAGTGTAGTCCTTACCCTGCTCCAAATTCTGATTGTCCACTCTAACCTGTGCACTTCCATTCACGATCTGACCGGCAAACAGGTAGTATGGCCCCGAGGTGTTGTTACCGGGGATAACCAGCGTATGCGGTGTGGCGTTGGTTTCGGAGGCGAGAACGGTTGCACTAAACCGCTTGTTGAAAACATCCGTGGCTTCTACACCTGTGAGATATCGGCTAAAAGCAATGAGACTGTTGCCCTGAAGGTTTGCATTAATATCTCCAGCCTGAATACGCAGCGTGGGCGTGTGATAGTCAAGATCAAAACGGTTCTGTCCCGGCGTACCATACAGGTAGTTGCTGAAATGTGTTTTGTAAGTTAGAGAATGAAATAGTGTTGCATCCAGATCTATATCTGTATCGTTATATATCCCATTAGAACCTGCACCGTTATAGAACTGACTCTGATACGCCTGTCCGGCAGGGCTGGATGACGACGTGTTAGAATCCTGGAATGTGAAAGTGGAGTGGCCACGAATTTTAACGCTGCTACCTGTCTCTTTACCAAGTCGCTGAAAAAATTTGTCTATGTCGCCAAGGAAGCCACCGGGGCCAAGGTGCTTTTTCTCCTCACTCAAGCTTGCACCATTCGGGTTCTCTGGGAGGGTAAAGCTCTGGAATGGCCCTAGTGGAAGCCGCTTGGGTTCTGCAGCTTTTTGTGCTGCCAGAGCCGCCTGTCGTTCATTTTCTGCATTCACCTTAGCCATCACATCCCAAATTGTTTGGCTGGTAGGAGGTACCGCTTCCACTTTAACAGTGGATTCAGGCACACCTCTAGTGGCGATTGAAGCAGGAGCCGCATTCTTGGCATTATCCGTTTCTGCAAATGCCACAGATTGAGAGCATGTTAAGAGTGCAAAAATGAGGAGACGATATGGTTTCTGGCTCATTCTGATGTATGAATCAACTATTTTCTCTGCCTGGGGGTGAGCGAAGCATCAAAGATTGTGAGTTTTAAAGGAGGGTAATAGTTACATTATAACACAAGCTTGGTTGTTTGCCAATTGTGTTTATTAAGGTTTTTCTAAATCATGGTAACTCTCATAAAGTTTCAGGTATTTCTTATATGTATCAACAGAGTCAGTTAACTCCATTAAAATTGCAGATGTATTAAATATTCTGCGGCCAGAAATGATGGAAACCCTGTTGATTTACATACTGCTATTAGCCTGCCAACCACTAAACTCAACAAGGAACTCATGAAACCAGAAACAGGAGGGTCGTTCCCGATGACAGCAATTATACATTTTAGATGACGTGGTGTCAGCAGGCTGGAATTCATTGCCTGTATTTTAAACAAAATAATCCATCAACAATATCCCACAGTTCCAGCCTACAAACACCTGCCGGGTTATTCCTCATTTCAGGAGCATGTATACCCTACCAGCATGATACTGTTTAGTTAGTGGTAGGAGACTGCTGTACTGAACCACTCATCTGCAGCCGTGATGGGTTTGCAGACATAGATTGCATTCTCTCTTTGCTGATGTAGGTTCCAAGGCACCTGTCTGCAAGGGGGAAGAAAACATTGAAGTTCTGGAACATGTACTTATGATGAATTCTGTGGTGCTCATAGGCATACTGAAACACGCGTGTTCGTTCAAACCATTTGTTTGAAGGCACATGCATGGCAAAGTGAAAATACTCATATACAGCGTAGTATGTGGTGATGGCTGCAATGCCGCCCCACATGCTCTGCCATCCTGTGAAGTATTGAACCAGATAGAGCGGAAGCAGATGCGTGCCTATAAACAGTGGCAGCGCGAACCAGTCCATGGCAATGTGATCTTTGTCATATTGAGATTGCCACTCATACGATTCCTTTTCATACTTATATCGCTGATGATGGACCAGGTGATGCGCCTTGTAGGTGTACTTAATATATTTGGCGGAATGAAAAAGGTACTTGTGGAACCACCACTCAAAAAAGCTGCCATACAGAAAATAAAAGACAAAGGCCAGCGACTCCTGAATAATCACACTAGAAGACATCTCTCCCTGATACCTCCATTAAGGAACTAGTTAACACTTCCACGATTTATGTGCATGAAACAGTGATATCTGATTGTGAGCTATGAATACTAAAACGTGAATAAAGCAGCATCAGTTTCTGAATTCATCATAGTTATATATATTTTACCAGACTTCATGCCTATACAGATTATGATGCAATATACCAAACAAGATAGTAGTAAGTATGCCGATAAGCCCTGGCACTTAATACATTCATAAAGGAATGTATGTCTGAAAATTTCTCATCTCAAACAATCTGACTTCCCTTCTGTCTCTAATGAATTGCCAATTCATGTATGTTAGGGTACACTAGTAACTACCATGGTAGTGAATAGTTGGAACAATGCTTAAATCTCTGTTACAGTTGGGCTGGAGCGAATATGAAATTCGTGCATACTCTGCGCTCGTCAGGTCTGGTCCTGCTACAGGGTATCGAGTAGCACAAGAAGCAGAGATTCCGACTTCCAAGATATATGAGGTGCTCCAAAGACTAGTACGAAGACACGCTGCAATGGCCATTAGCGATGATACAATGCGGCTAAAATTCCGACCAGTAGCTCCCATATCACTGCTTTCGCAGTTGACAGAACAGTACCGGGAGCTATTTACCACTTTAGAAGAGGAGATATCTGATCTCCTTGTATCTTCTCAATCTCCTTCGGTCTCCTCAGACTGGCTGGATTGGGAGCAGTACAAGCAGTCCAGACTTCTAATGATAGAGAGACATGCCGAATCCTTCGATTCGAAAATTAATATTTCAGGAGATAAAACTTGACAACAACGGCTTTGGCGCACGATGTGCGAGATATGGCTCTGGCAGACAAAGGAAAATTACGCATAGAATGGGCTGAAATGGAGATGCCCGTTCTCAGACAGATCAAAGAAAGATTTGCACGTGAACAGCCTTTGAAGGGTGTGAATATTGCTGCCTGTCTTCATGTCACTACTGAGACCGCCAATCTGGCAATCACTCTCAAGGCAGGAGGTGCTAACGTGTATCTCTGTGCCTCCAACCCGCTTTCCACACAGGACGATGTTGCAGCTGCCCTGGTGAAACATTTCGGTATCTCTACATTTGCCATTAAGGGTGAAGATAATGAGACCTACTACAGACATATCCATGCAATTCTGGATGTAAAACCTCACCTCACAATGGATGATGGGGCAGACACGGTGGGTGTGATCCATAGTGATCGAAAAGATCTCATCGAGACCATCATTGGGGGTACAGAAGAGACAACCACTGGTGTTATAAGATTGAGAGCAATGGCAGCAGAAGGTGTGCTTGCATACCCAATAATTGCCGTGAATGATGCTGACACAAAGCACCTGTTTGACAACAGATACGGAACTGGTCAATCTACTATAGATGGAATATTGAGAGCAACCAACCGGCTTCTGGCAGGTTCAAAATTTGTGGTTGCTGGTTATGGCTGGTGCGGAAAAGGGCTGGCAATGCGCGCTAGAGGTGCAGGTGCTCAGGTAATTGTTACCGAAATAGACCCAATCAAAGCGCTTGAGGCAATGATGGATGGATTTGCTGTAATGCCTATGTCTGAAGCAGCCAAAGTGGGTGATTTTTTCTGTACCCTTACCGGCGATATGCATGTGTTGCGGGAAGAGCACTTTAAGGTGATGAAGTCTGGAGCAATTATCTGCAACTCTGGTCACTTCAACGTTGAAATCAATATTCCTCAGCTGGAAAATTTGGCAGTTTCTCAGAGAACGGTGCGAGAATTTGTGGAAGAGTATGTACTGCAGAATGGCAACAAAGTTTATCTTCTTGGAGAAGGCAGACTAATCAACCTGACATCAGCGGAAGGACACCCCGCATCAGTAATGGATATGTCATTTGCAAACCAGGCACTCTGTGCAGAGTACATGATGCAGAACTCTAAAACTCTGGTTAAGAACGTATACGGGGTACCTCGCCCAATAGACGAAGAGATTGCAAGACTGAAACTGGAGAGCATGGGTGTTGAGATTGATGTCCTCACCGAAGAACAGGTTACTTATCTGGCATCCTGGAATTCAGGCACCTAAACTCATTTAGAATTAGCCGATATCAAGCCACTTATCTGTTCCAGATGAGTGGCTTTTTCACATTCTCACTGTGAGTTTTGAAGCTAAAATCTTGATGGATGTGCATATAAAGAACTAAATGTCTACTTCTCCGTAGGAAGTATTTAGTAATGAGTGCGAAAAGTGAGGTGGAAATGCTGAATAAACATCCTGCTGAAACTGAGATTGGCTTAAACTCACGCATCCGTCATACTGAACTAGAACTCCTGCATGCACTGCTCCAGTCCATCGATTATGGCGTTTTAGTGAGCGGATTGGACAGGCAGGATATTATTGCAAACCGTAAACTCTCACAACTCTTTGGAATAAATGCTCAAGAGGTTGTGAATACCGATCCCGATTCTGTGAGAGCATACGCTATAAGCAGGGTGAAAAACAAGGAAGCATTTGTGAGCCTGCTTGAACGTGCTTATGCAGACCCACTTCTCTCTTCTACCGATGAGATAGAGCTTGAGGGCGAGCCGCAAGTCATTCTGCGCAGATTCACTGCTCCTGTCTACGATAAAACGGGAAATCCTACCGCACGCCTATGGACATTTCTGGATATTACAGAAACAAAGGCTTTACGCTCCAAACTTGAAGAACAGCTAGACCATGCAGCAGGAGAGCTTTTAGCTGCACAGAAAAAGGCTGTGGAGATGGAGAAACTCTCTACGGCTGGTCTGCTTGCCGCAGGAATTGCACACGATATTAGAAACATACTTTCCGCAATGCAGATCGATCTCCACTCCCTGCCGCCTGAGATGGCAAATACAGTGCAGGACCATCTCATCAGATTCTCAACCTTAACACACCGTCTGCTGGCTTTCAGCCGTCCAGGAATGGTAGAGCGTCGCCCGCAATCGGTGAATGAGATTATTGAAGGGGTGCTGTCTCTCATTCGAGCAAATGCAGAACTTCATGGAGTAACTATCCATCTTGACTTAGCCACAGATCTTCCAAGCATCACCGCAGATTTTGGACAGATGGAGCAGCTGTTCGTGAACCTCTGCCTCAACAGCCTTCAGGCAATGGATGGCAATGGTGGTACACTCATCATACGTACAAGAAGAGTTCGGGACTGGATTGAGGTTAAATTTGAGGACACCGGAACGGGTATAGCCCCCGAAATTCTTGGTCGACTGTTTGATCCATTTTTCACCACAAGATGCAATGGAATTGGATTGGGGTTATGCAGCTGCAAGCGGATTGTGGAAGATCATGGTGGTGAGATATTAGCTGAAAACAGCATGAAAAATGGAGCAGTGTTCACCATAATGCTGCCTGCCATGCTCTTTCCTGAGGAGTGACGTATGTCAAGAATTCTGTTGGTAGATGACGATAGATTTGTCCTTCGTTCATTAGAAAAGCTTCTGGTTGCCGAAGGCTATATCTGCCGAACTGCAACCAATGGAGCCGACGCTCTTCACCTTCTCCAGAAAGAGGCATTCAACATGGTCATCCTTGATGTTGGACTGCCCGATACGGATGGTTTCACACTGTGCAGAAAGCTTCGGACAAATTTTAAGATGCCTGTAATCTATCTCTCAGCCAGAGCAGACTATGCTGACAAAGTTGTGGGCCTTGAGCTGGGAGGAGATGACTACCTTACCAAGCCATTTGAACCCCGTGAACTGGTTGCTCGCATGCGCTCCCACATGCGAAGAGCCGAAGAATATAACAAAGAGGAAACAGACCTTCAGCAGATACACCTTGGCAACATCCTTATCGATGCCGGACAAAGAGACGCCTACAAGGTAGGGGAAGCACTTAATCTCACTGAAAAAGAGTTTGCTCTTCTATTTTTGCTTGCCCAGCATCCGGAGAGAGCTGTTGCCACTAACAGAATTTTCGAAGAAGTGTGGGGGTTCAATTCTGAATCGGGATCCAAGACAGTCGCTGTAACAATTAGACGCCTGCGATGCAAGCTTGAAAACGATCCCGATAACCCTGCGCTACTCATAACAGTACGCGGATTTGGATATCGACTGACCTCTGGTATCGCTTCTTCACATACGTAATTTTGTAACCATTTTGTAATCTTATCGTAACCTGCTGTTAACCAAGCCCTTCGTAAAATGATATTAGAAGCGTTTTGTATGCGCTTCATACCAATTATGGAAACGATAGGGGGTTTTCAATTATGACAGATTATGATTCTCAGGCCGAGCTGAGCAGGTCACGACGCCGATTTATTGCTGGCATGGGTGTTGCCGGTATTGTTACCGGTGCTAACCTTCTTGTTGGCTGCGGTGGCAGCAGCAACTCCAACGCCTCAAGCAACCAGGATGTTCAGATTTTGAGTGCAGCGGCCACAGCAGAAGCATTAGCAACCGTTATGTACGACAACATTATTAAGTCAACTCTATACACATCTGGTATTGGCACGAATGCAAACGATCAGGCATACCTTGTTGCCGGACGTGAGCAGGAGGCAATTCACTACGCCACCCTCACAGCTGCAGGTGGCACCGCACTAGCTCTTACATTCTATTTCCCAGTAGGCATGTTCTCCACAGCGCATGGCACACAAAACGTTCAGACCACAGTTAACACTCTCATTACCCTGGAAGATGCATTCATTGCAGCCTATCTTATCGCCATCAACGAGTTCAGCCAGACAAGCTCCAAGGTGCTGGCCGGACAGATACTTGGCGTGGAATCTGAGCATCGTGCACTTGGAAGAGTGATTGCATCTGACCTTGGACTTTCAACCGTGACAGGTCTTTCCGGCTCCCCGGAGAGTGTACAATCACCACAGCATGCCGTTAACAATATCGCTTACGAGCGCACATTCGCCACAACTGGCCCACAACTGCAAACAATCAACGATGTTGTTAAGTTATTGGGACCATTTGTAACAGCTCCCACCGCTGGTGCAGCAGGAGCGTTTGACCCAACGCCATATTCGTTTAATACAACTTCGAACTACTACCTCACAGAGACTCCTACAGTAACACTGGATGTTACAACACCAGTCAGCTAATACGGAGCAATCCGCACCTTCGAGATTGCAGTACTCGAGGGTGCGGATATGTGTTTGTAAACTTATCCGATGGTAACCGTGTTCAATACTACTGTTTATTGACAACAAGCTATGGAAATGAGTAAGAGCATCAGGTTATACCACGAACTTCTCAACCCATACTGGCAAGATTCAAACTTAAAGATACTACTCTGAACAGTGGAAGCTTATGCCTTCTAACCAGTACTCTTACCCTCCCTTAATGAGCGCTAGCGAATGGCGAGGGGAGGGTCGCGACGCAGTCGCGGGGAGAGGTGCCGCAGGCCGGGTAGTGGCCGGTACAACCGACCGGATTTGCGGCAATGCCTAAAGACATTGCCTGGGAATCACAAGCCCCCTGAAGGGAGCTGCACGGTCCAGGCTATGGTGTAACGTTACCCCATTGTGGGAAATCCCTGTTGCAAATCAGTTCGTACTCTTACCCTCCCTTAATGAGCGCTAGCGAATGGCGAGGGGAGGGTCGCGACGCAGGCGCAGAGAGAGGTCAAAAAGCGGCTGGCGTCACCGTAAACCACCCGGATTGCGGCAATGCCTAAAGACATTGCCTGGGAATCACAAGCCCCCTGAAGGGGGCTGCACGATCCCTGCTTAGGGGTAACGTTACCACATTGTGGGAAATCCCGCACACTTAGCAGCCCGCACTCTTACCCTCCCTTAATGAGCGCTAGCGAATGGCGATAGGAGGGTCGCGACGCAGTCGCGGGGAGAGGTGCCGCAGGCCGGGTAGTGGCCGGTACAACCACCCGGATTTGCGGCAATGCCTAAAGACATTGCCTGGGAATCACAAGCACCTGAAGGGGGCTGCACGATCCCTGCTTAGGGGTAACGTTACCCCATTGTGGGAAATCCCTGTTGCAAATCAGTTCGTACTCTTACCCTCCCTTAATGAGCGCTAGCGAATGGCGAG
>JAJZFJ010000202.1 GCA_021805395.1 bacterium | reverse complement strand
AGTAGATAAAAGTGGACCATAGCAAGATGAAGACCACATAGGTGGAAAACTTCATTCTTTCTGCTACTCCACCGCTTATAAGTGCTGGCGTGATGATAGCAAACATCATCTGATACACCATGAACAGCTCGTGCGGAATAGTGGGGGCATACAGTGGAGACGGGGCCTGCGTGACACCCTGAAGCCCAAACCAGTGGAGACTGCCGATGAAGGGATTACCAGGTGAGAAAGCAAGCGAGTATCCCCAAAGCACCCACACCAGGGTGACAATGCCCAGTGCAACGAAGTTCTGCATAAGCATATTGAGGATGTTCTTCGACCGCACCAGCCCTCCATAATAGAGGGCCAAACCTGGGGTCATGAGCATTACCAGGGCAGTTGAAACAAGCATCCAGGCGGTGTCACCTGTGTTAATTTTAGCAGCGCTAGAAGTTCCCTGTGCGTATGCAGACTGCTGAAACACGGTTGTGGCTAGAAATACAAAAAGGATTGGAAGAAGTTTAGCTGTGAGAGATTTATGTTTAGTTACAGGGACTCCGGGCATAGCTGATATATCTCCTTAGATATTGCGTTCATTCAACATTAAATGGGCAAGCGCGCTTCTGAATGTAGTTCAGAGTCTATGGAGACTTTACGATGGTTCCCGGAGGGTAGTTAGGAATTGTTCTCAATCTGTGCCTGACAGATCAGCGAAGTATCGTCTCATGCTTATGGGGTGGCTTATTATACTCAGGCAGAGTGCAAGCTTGCAAACATGGTACGGTGGCGGGCATGCATTTGTATATAGCGTGCGCGGATACAATTGGAAAGGTTTACAGGGGAATTGCATGATATCAAGTATCACAGCATAGGTGCCAGACGATAGTACCGCCAGGGGTATCGAAGACACAGTGGCGCTGTCAACAATCCCGTCTAACATGAGGGAAGCTATGTACCGGGAGCAATAGAGCGCTTTCTAGCGCTCTAGAGGAAGATGCATTAGGTATAGGAGATAGTCTCCATTTCAGAACAGTTCAAGAGGCATAATCGAACTGATGGAACTCACAGATACTTCATCCATTCTAGCCCTCAATATATTCTTGGTACTCCTCTGGGGTATACGTGAAGAGATATGAGATATTTTTTTGAGCATCTGCTGGATTGATGTTCTGTCTCAATATCCGGTAAACTCGATTTTGGCGTTTCAAACTCTGATATCCTTTGAAACCCTCCCATATCACATCGCCACCAATCAACTCTGTATTTTTGTCTCGACCGATTTCCAACCGTACACCAGGTAAAGATCGTTCCAAAATATTTCGAATCTTTTGCTCAAGTTCCATTTCCGCTGCTCCCTTAAAACGCTAACCTATATTCAATTTAAAAATATTACACTATTTGCCACTACCTCATACGGCGCAATCTCAAACAAAAAGGATCATGAAAAGTATGTGGAAGCGTCTTCCATCAGACTGCGTTCTTTCGGCGTATAGGTAAAAATCAGCGAAATATCCTTCCCTTCTGAAGTAGTCATGTGACGCCGCGGTAGTCCATAAATTCTGTTTTGCCGTTTTAATTGTGAATAGTCATTAACTGTGAATAAGCAACTGGAAATATTATTGGGATAAGCAATTAATGAAATGTATTGGGATAAAATAAATAGTAAAATATTTGAAATTATAATTTGTTTTAAAATTAAATACTATATTTACTAAATATGTTTTGAATATATGCGCCAAATAAGCCTATATTTTGATCGTCAGGTTTACCAACTACCATCGATCTATCTAACAACCTGTTCGCCTCTTCACATGAGGTCTCAGGAGTAATAGCACACCCATGGCATGCCGCGAGATTACAAGAATCAGGACCTTGGCCTCTACTCTCCATACAGACAGGATCATAAGAGCACCAAACTGCTTTTTTCAAAGCCCTGATGAAAATTGGTTCTATTCTTCCTGGCTGGCCCTGTCTCACTAGACCGCCTAATGAACCCTCTGAATCGCCTGTAGCTGTATAAATCAATATTCCGTTCATAGTTTTTTCTCTTATTTCGTTATTGCAATAAATTCTCTCTCGTAAAGCGGAACTACCATATCCACATTCATATGACAATTGATTGATAAGTAAATGTGCAAGAGTATGTAGCATAATGAATCGTGGATTGATTTTGCGATGAGTCATTGAACGCATATTACATATTCTTTCATAATTATCAATAAGTTTAGATATCCTACCACTTACAGCGGCATACTCCAACCATTGTGCAATCTTGAATTCGCTAAATTCAAAAAATATACCTTCACCTTTAACTACAATTGCTGGTAGCCAATTGATTGATTCATTTTTCTTTAGATCTTTTTGTTTATCAATCATACTCTGAGAATTCTCTGAATATAGCCGCGTAAACCCATAAAATGCTCTTGTTTCCTTTAACTTATGCACTAGAGTGATACTTGAGCAGTAACTATAAATAGGATCATCATACTTTTGAGTTGGGATATTAATAGAGTATAAATCTGACTCTACATTGCCCCTACCTTCACATAAAGCTTCATATTCCGCATGCCTAAAGACCTCCTCATCGTAATATTTGTTATCAATATCAGGCGAGTTTTCCAGTTCTGTCCATTTTAGATCTCCATCCAAACGCCGCTGTGCTGCATTTTGAAGTTCCGCTGCTGACAAGCCATGCATATTTTTTATAGAACATATTAATTCACATTCAGTTAAATTTATTTTCCCGTTTTGTGCGGAATTTTTTAATCTTTCCCATAGATGTTTCGTTTCTATAATCTCAATGACAGGGCGTTTGGATTTCTCCGCCCAAACCGGTAAATATATTGAACTTAAGACATGGGGGAAGTAAACATTAGAAGCACCTCTTTGAACGACCCTTAATTCATGTCCACAATTTTCCGAAGTTGCCTCAAATTCTCCTAGCCATGGTCGTAACCCAGAGCATTTTATACCTATCTTTGAGAGTGCACCCTCATTGAAGGAAAATGCCATGGTCCTTGTTTTTCCACAAGTACATATAATTTCTACACCTGCCAAACTAGCTACGCTTCTTCCAGAAGAGAAACGCAATCTACATTCTGCTGTTATATTGGATTTGCCATGTACCCATTCCATAAAGGGAAAATCTTGAATGTGTCCATACTCAGCGCACACAGCTACGAATCTTACAGGAATCAATTTAGGACGTCTTTTCAATTGCAAAGTATTGCACGCCTGTCCTTTTGAAAATGTAAAACCGTCACATCGCTGTGGTTCCCCGAACAACCCCAACATCTCCATGGCACCACATCTAGGACAGTAATGCCAGCGAGGGAATATGACGAAAGGTATCTTCATCCCGGGTAAATTTACTCCCTTTGCTTGTACCCTATAATCTGGAGGAAGGCGGAATTCATCAACCATCAAGCGCTTTTGAAGTCTCTCTTCGACAATCAAAAATTCTGGAGGACAAGCATCGATTGCTTCGGGCCAAACATCCAAACCACATGTCATGAGTGCTTCATTATTAGGGAAATCAACGATGGCGCCGATGCCATACATGGAGATTAGTTGAGAACGTCGAATTGATCGCATTCCTATACTCCTCTTTCTACTTATAACGCTTTATAACAAAACCTTCGCAATTTGCATCCACTTCTCTCATTGAGCTTGGGGTTGGCCAGGATTTATCTGACCATGATATATTTGCTTCTGAGCCGGCGGGGAACATCAGAGGTAATTCAGTGTTTGACACAACAAAATCACCATACCTAGCTGGTAATATCCCTTTCCAAAATTCGATTCTATCATTTAAAAGTGTGACAGTGTTATCCAATTCAGCGTAGTCGACTCCTTTATTACGTAGTGTAATTACATTTAGAATATAATCAACTAATTCTTGCGAGGGGAAAGGGTTCGGTCTAACACGGTTGTTTTCTGTTCCCAAGTATCGTACTAGTGTCACTAATAATGCATGTACTGCCCTCTCACATACAGGAGCTGCAAAAGGAGTGACGCTTGTAGGCTCAACATATCTATAAATACTAGCATGATAAGATCTGAAATGTTCGTAATGGGATCGGTCGCGTGGATTACCCATGCTGTACACAACAACAACGATACCAGGAGACTGATTAGTTCTTCCCACTCTACTTGTTGCTTGAATATATTCAGATGTGGTCTTTGGTTGGCGCATAACGGCCATAAGCCCTAATCGCGGGACATCTATGCCCACAGAAATCATATTAGTGGCGAGACATACATCTACAGGAAGGTCTTGGCCATTGGAAGGATACTTCGTTGAAAGTTTTTGCAAATATTCAGATATCTTATAACTCGAAACTCTGCTCGTAAGTTCCAGACTATTACGTATAAAACGTCTCCGTTCTTTTTCACCTTCGTTAGGTTTCTTTATCCCTTTACGTAATCTCATTGCACTCATATATTCAGGAATACTCGCACTCACAAGGGATGCAGCATGACCTAAATCTCTTAAACTATTGTAATAGCTAATCAAGGTCCAGTATGGATCCCTATCTCCCTCATCAACTACATTACTAGACAGAGGAGCTTGCAGCAATGCCCCCATCACTCTTACTTGCGCATTTGTATGTGAAGCAAGTGCACTAGCCTGAATACCTACATATATACGACCAGGAGCATTTACGTCCTCACTAGCGAAGAAAGATTCTCCAGCTTTTAATGCTTGGGGAGGAAACTGAAATACATTCTCTTTACCACAATTATATAATGCATGGCACTGTTCAGGCGCTCGACTGATCGTCGCAGTAGATGCGATTATTTTTGGCAGGAGGATTATGTCATTTTTACGGAAGGAGCACAATTCCTGGATTACTGTTTCATAATGGCCAACCATAGATCCCAACGGGCCGGATATTAGATGAAGTTCGTCTTGAATGATCAGCTCAGGAGGGGATATGTTATCTAATCCTATCGCAAACAGCTTTCTTGCTTCTAGCTTCCACGGTAGCATCGCAAATTTGTCTACGGTACCAATAAGAAGGGTGGGTGGTGTTTCATAAATGTCTTCATCAATAACTATTAAAGGTAGTCCATTTTCTCCACTAAAATAACAATTGGTGTCTTTGCATCTGAATATAACTGTTGATGGTTGTAAATCTCTTTCATATCCGAATATTTTAATTTTATTTCCAGTTCCTACAGGACCTAGCTGCGCTCCACACCATGGACATTTTATAACAACAAATGGGTTTTCGTCACAGTTGTTCTTTGTCATTGATTCTAACTTTTTCTTCGCAGAATCTCTATCTCCAGGAGTTAGCTTATTGCCTACCCAAAGACCTATCGTAATAGGCTGAATTCCAAGATCAACCTCTTTATTCATTCTTATCATTTCAAGTGAACAAATTAAAGAAGCAGCTCTTTCGAATTGCTGCGCTGTTAAAAGACGGAGTGTATATCTCATTAATATTGTGGTTCCTGCATTAGCTGGATCTGTTAGTCTTCTAAAAAGAATAGTAAAAGCTGTTATGCCAAGATAAGCTTCTGTTTTTCCACCTCCAGTAGGGAACCAGATTAGATCAACGAGCTTTCTTTCAGTGGAGTTAGGATCCACAGTTGAACTGATATTCATTATTATGAATGCCAGCTGAAATGGATACCATATCCCTTTCCCAGGGGAGGGATTATTAATATCGGGCCATGCGACCGGTTCTATAAAAAAATTATCCCTAGAATTACATTTCCATTCTCTCAATTCCATTTTATAGTGCAATTGCTGTAATAGCATTGCTCTATTAGCTAAGTGGAATGCTTTCAAAGCTAGGGAATTTTCTTTCAATACTTTTACTCCAGTTCGCATTCTCTTGGCACACTTCAAACAACCGTCTAAATGTCTTCTGGCAGTTTTCAGATACTCTTGAGGGAATTCTTTAGAATCAATTTGATTAGACTGTTCTGCTATCCAAGCCTCATATTTATTACAGAGACCATCTAAAAGAAAAAATGTCTTGTCTCTCTTGCCTGAATCACTTAAATCCCGCATACTCAAGAGAAGATCTTTGAACTGGGATGGAACAATTGGCTTAATCTCATAAGTTGGCATGGTTTCTGTTCGAATGCAATTGGCTACACCCAATTCAATTTCCGTCCAGTCAGCAGAACAACCATGTCCAATTGCGTATGTTTTTCTATATCGAAAGAGCAGAGCAAGCGACTCTTCTTCTTCATCAAGAGCTAAACCTGTGCTATCGGGATATTCCAGGAAGCAGCCAGTTTTATCTGATGCTTCGATTTCCATCCCCACTTGAAAAAAACATTTTGTATTTTCTGCATTACCGCCTGTAGAAATCTGTGCATTAACAAGGCTGAATGTTATTAGTCTTACTTCATTTCCAAGTCTGTTTGTGTTGTAATGCCGACTTAAGATGTTGATCTCTAAACCACTAGCAATTCCATCATTTCTCAATATCTTCTCTTTGATAATTTTGCGCTCATTAGCCTGTATATTCTCAAGAGATATCTCTAGACAAGATTCCAAGGGTATACGCAAATACTGTTTGGCTTGTTTTATTTCACCACTCTTATTTAAATACTCTCGAGCATGAAGATGGTATGTTGCTGCTTTAACTAATATTCTTAATCCTTTGTTTGGAAATAATATCAAACTGGTTAGTCCCATTGCAGATGGCATAAATGAATTAGCAAGCGATACAGGGTCATCATCTTCATCAGGAGGCTCATTGATTGAACGAGACACTGAAGATTCTACAAAATCAGAGACGAAGATTTCTGTAGATTGAATTTCTTCATTTGGTTCATCCTTCTCAATATCATCTGAACTCAAATCGAGAGTAAGTTCAGTTTGCGTTTCTTGTGGGAAAAGCACGCCCGCACTATACCTTATGCGAGGAGGATCTATTGTGAGTATCTCTTCACCATTTGTCTGGATATCAGGTGCTACTGGATCTGGGCCGATTAACTCTTTACGAACAAAATCGATCACTTGTTCTCGGTATTCTAATTTACTCACTAAATCTCCTGTTTAAATCTTCTAAGCATTCAGTAAAAAAGTGGTTGGTGACTTATTAAAGTCATGACTGGAAATACTGTCTCATAATACTGCATAACTGTCTCAATCTAATCAACATTTCTCCATTTCCATGTAATTCTACTCATTATGTTCAAGATCAATGAAGGATTCTCTTAGCTCCATTCATTATCCTGCAACAGCAAATTAACTTGAGACCAAGCAACATTGTTAGGTTTAGCGCAAATATCTTCAATCTTTAATACAATCACTCGCCCTAGATCCTCCATGTCAATTTCAAAGCAGTCACTCATTTCAGCAAGCGCTAACTCATCGGGTAGAGTAGCATACAGCTTTTTGATTAGAAATGAGGAGGCTTGCAAATGAGCTCCTCTGACTTCAGTAATTGCAGTTTTAACTTCTGATAGATGCTGCAGTAGCTCTATGCTGCCAGTAGCATGAATTATCTTTTCTATAGAATCTTTAGCTTTGGGTCCAATAGGCTCTTCAGTAAAAACCCAATTTGTAATAGTAAGAGAGCTAGTTGAAATCCCAGCATCTTGTAATAATACAACTAATTCATCCAACTTGGTGGAATTATACTTCCATGTATAACCGTTTTTTCTGGCATCAACAAAATCTCTTAATGCTTTCTTCCAAAGAGCTGCTGTAATCCGTGAATTCGATTTTCCTATCATTTTCAGTCCTTTGTCAGCAAGTTCTCTAATTATATCTCCCTGCAATCCAGACCGAAAGATAACATAGTCGCCCACCTGTAGGTCTGCGACAGCTTTTCTTGGAATATTATCATCAGCATTATCAGTTTGGTTGATCTCATTAAATAAATCTGTAACGACTGGAAGCTTATGACTTTCAGTCATAAATGCATAGTAACCTGAAGCAAAACTAACAAAGTAGGCATCAGTCATCTCTTCGCTAACTAACTGAGCTTTACAAACCAGACTTTCGTTACGATATCTGTTCATAGAGAGTTCAAAATCCACGATATCTAATGTTGGTTGAAGTTGTGACGTGTCGTCTATCGCTTCCTCATACTCCTCATTACATTCTGGGGTTGGTGCATTGAGCAATTTAGATTTCACAACTGCACTCATAACTGGGTAATCAGAGCGGTTCCACCTACGCATAAATGCTGCCAGCCATTTTTGTTCAAAAGGATATAGTAGCAAAGTAACTCGCATGCCAATACAGCCATCTACGAGGGGACGCATCTTATCTTTTCCTAACCAACCGCAGATAACAAGGTGATCACAGGATTCCAAAAATGCTGCTTTTTGCGGTTCCATAAACCTTACATTTGCATTTATCATCCGAATAAATTGATGCCAAAATTTCTCAACCGGATTAATTTCATTTGTGCCAGATACAACAACTACTACATTCTCGCCGCTACTTTCCATAAATATACGCCTGAGTGTAGCAATCTTATCCATATCTTTATCCACGTCATCTATTCCTGCTTTTTGCAGAATATCAAGTAATTTCAACACAGACTCCAGTGCCTTCTCAGACATCCACAGACCATTAGAATTAACGTTGTCTCGTATCTTATGCAATCGATTTATCAAATGCAGAACATCACTTTCATCTACCCAACGTCTTACCCTTTGCGCAATACTTAACAGGCACGAATATAAACTGTGTACTACATCTCTGGACTCATCCTGGTTTCTAGCCAGCATACTCACTACATTATCCAGTGCTTGAGCAACAGCTTCGATTTTTGTAGACGTGCAATTCTGAGAATAAACATCATTTCTTCCATAGTTATAAAATGACTTCCGCAGGGGAGCAAAGGTGGTTCCTTTTTGATCTGCAAGACTTCTGCGCTTGCTCTCATTTGCCTGTATTTTGTGTATCTCGTCACGAGACCATGTCCATATATCAAATCTTCTATCAGAAAGCTGCTTCAAGATTTCACTATCATTATATGCAACACATCCAAAAACTGAGCACCCCTCATCCAACACATTATCCAGAAGATCTAACTTAGTGAAAGTTACTGAGCCATCCAGAATAACCAGGGGGAGTAAAGTTTTATTTGCTCTTAAATACTTGCGAACTGCTAGCATATCAGAAGCCAGCAACAGTAATGGTGGTGCAACTACCTGACCATTACTACGCTTGCCGATGGTCCCATCCTTCTTGATTATGCCCCATTCTAGTATTCCGTGTGTATGATCGCACAAGTTGATCTCAGGATGTTTGCAGGTTGTTGCAAATGATACCTGCTGAATTATCTTACTGCATTTTCCAACTTTTGTAACTAATATCACCTGAGGCATAAAATTGGATAGATTTCCATAACTTTCTATGTCCAATAGATAGTCCAGAAGATCAATTTGCGGCTTTCGTATAGACATTATTTGAGAAAGTGGTCTGTCTGTTTCAACAGGTTGCAATCTCATACCTTGAGATTTAGAAATATATGTACTAGCATAAAGTGGAGAATGTTTAGGAACAGATCCATTTAGCATTTCGATATGATAGCCTTTATCAT
>JAJZFJ010000102.1 GCA_021805395.1 bacterium | reverse complement strand
AGGATGCCAGTAGCGGCGGGATGTATGCGTCCTCCAGCAGCCATGAGACAGTTGTCAACTGTATCGTGACCTGCTTCAAGATTTCCCTTTCGCGAAACAAGCTCACCAATCTTTACTCCACCTGCTCCCAGGTCGGTGAAAGCACAGTCATCCACAGCGTTATAGCGGGACCCATCCTCCATTGTTAGACCCCAGGCACCAGTGTGTGAGATAGTACAGTTTTGAAACAGACAGTGTCGTGCCCCTTCCATCGTGATGGTCCCACCGAGATCTGCGTTTGCCTGAGGGAAATCGTACCCTTTTGATGGGGTTAACCAAGCGGAATTCATGAATGAAATTCCTTTAAAACTCACCCAGCGAACAGTTTCACCCTTGTCCGGCATCCCTTCTATATTCAGAAGCCTGGTCAAATGGGGTGCAACAATGTGAACTTTTGATCGGTGTTCACCATGGACAGGTATATATGTGACTTCTCCTGTGCCGTTATCCAGATACCATAGTCCTGGTTCATTCAGGTTCTCTTTTACATTCTTTACCAGGTACTGATGTCCTTCGGGTATCTCAGCCCAGGATGCAGTTGACCATGTTGGACCTGTTAATGTGACAACGTGTGAAGCTGTGTGTATGGTTTTAATGCGCATTTCCGCCATATTCCATATTTCAGTAATCATCAGTTCCACTTCGTTCAAATTTTGCCAATCCGGGTTGATATCTCCAACGCTATAGCCAAATTGGTCATATCCAAATTTTATGTTGGGAGTGGTTGCTGGCTTTGTGCTTGCAATATGGAAATACCCTGACTGCGGCGCGCGAGGACGGTAACGTCTGTTACCATTTACCCATAACTCTTCGAAATTCCATTGTCCTGACTTCACTGTGGGGATAAGTAGGTGCCATCTGCCATCAGCTGTTTTAGTCCAGCCAGCAAGCGTTCTGCCACCACTCAGAATTGGGTGCTCATGGTGATATGCTTCGATCACAGTGGGGGACTTAGGAGTTCCAGAGTCTGAAGGGTCTACATTGATGGTGGACTGGAGCGAATAGAACCCACCCCGGAGATAGATATGGACAGGCTGTGATAGAGCAGGATGATTAAGCCGATAGGCTGCCAGCACAAGAAGAGCATGCTGAAGGGTGGCAAAGGGACCATCGGTATGCTGCCTGTTACTCTCTGGCATGTTACCACTCCAGTGATCATTTCCTTTGGGTGAAACATAGAACGATTTACACTGACCAGTAACCGGTATTAGTAGCAGGGAAACAAGTGCAAGTGTGGATTTCATATTCATGCTTATTTTGTCCATGGAAACAGAATACTGAATGGTGCAAGTTTACCACTTTCTCAGGTGTATATAAGCAGTCTGAGCTATTCAATCTTAGTATGGTAAAGATACTAACAGTGCATCTACTATTTTCTGAAACTGGATGGGTTCTCAGGCAGAATTACTCGTAATCGGAATATTATCCTCAGGGAATAAATTGTTGTGTGTGATACTGCGTGTTGCTCATGAGGGCATTTGAAGACGTAAATATACCCTCATGGAAGGGAATGAAAGATGGATGTTTCTTTTAACACAAATTTGAATGGTATGTTGGCTTCTTCGATGTTACAGCAGGATAGTAACAGCATAAATATAACTCTTTGGAAGATGAGTAATGCTGTGGGTCAGAACCCACCACTACCGAGTGGGGAGACTAGCTCTGTAAGCACTCAGATATCCTCAAACAGTATAAATCCATTGAATAATGTGAATCAGGCCATCTCTTATGTGCAGGATCTGAATACCAATTTGAAACAGGCCATGAGCACCTACCGTTCTCTTGCAGCTGAACTGTCTGCGAGCAGTTCCAGGTCAAATTCATCCAGTCACTCTTCAGATGCATCAACGTTTTCAGCACCGCCTGCTCCAGGAATGTCGGGAAGTGCCAACACAACAGGCGCTGCTGCGCTTCAGCAACAGACCGACCAGATTGCGGCACAGGTTGGAAGCATCCTGAGCAGTGCCCAACTCGCTACACAGGCAACCCTGACAACATTGCAAACTGATGCAACAAGCCTCACTTCACCACCAACAGGGAGCACTACAACTCTTCAGCCATCGCTGGCTGATATCTTTATTACAGGAAACAGAGCCTCTATCTTCTCAAGTTTGATGCCATAACCATATAGAAAAAAAGCCCGGAGCCTATGCCCCGGGCTTGAGTAATTACTACTCGAGAACTCAATAGATGGGATTGAACATCATATAGTTTGTGCCGCATATCTGAAGATTATAATGCTGTAGCAGATACTAGGAATTAACATCAACAGGGACATTTGATTCTAACTGTGAGTGAAATCTGCAATAGCTATTGACAATGCATCCCTTACAGCGGGGAGTGGGAGCCTTGCAGGTCTGTCTGCCATGGTTTATGAGTGCCACATGAAATCGGAAGATGATTTCAGGTGATATAAGTGCCTGAAGCACATCATGCGCTTTACCCTCACCAATTTTTTTCTCGATGAAGCCCATGCGCCATGCCACTCGAAACACGTGGGTATCCACGGGGATTACTGGGCGTCCTAATGCGAAACAGAGCACAATTGCTGCAGTCTTAGGACCAACGCCTGGGAGTTTCAGAAGCCAGTCACGCGCTTCGGTGTCTGAAAGCTCAGATAGGCAGTCCAGGTTGAGTGTGCCTGTTTCCTGCCTGATAGCCCTTAAAACCTCCTGAATGCGAACTGACTTGCTGTTTGCCAGCCCTCCGCAACGAATGGTATCTGCGATCTCTTCGGGATCAGCTGTTTCCACCTCCTCCCAACTGCCATATTTTGCACGAAGGTTATCGAATGCCCTGAATGAGTTGACATCTGAGGTGTGTTGTGACAGGATACATGCAATAAGTTCATCAATAGGAGACATTCGACCCTGTATCATATTCGGCGGGCCATACTTACCTTCAAGCAGCTCGAGAACTTCATGAGCGTTGGGAACAGGTGGGGATGGACTGTTTGATATCATGGTACTATTTTACCTTGATAGCATATCTGTATTCTGGTATGAAGGGTTATGAAGCAGATGATTAAGGAAGGTCTATATCAATGCACTCCTAACTTCAGTGAGGGCAGGGATATAAAAGTTCTTGATGCCATAAGACTGGCTATTGAGCAGTGTGATGAGGTAAATTTGCTGGACTGGTCGGCAGATGCAGATCATAACCGCAGTGTGTTCACATTTACTGGCACCGCCTATGGTGTGAAGACAGCTGCATTAGCCAGTGCCGCCGCTGCTATTGCCCATATCGATCTCCGTACCCATTCAGGACTGCACCCTCGAACTGGAGCTCTGGATGTGCTTCCTGTGACACCTGTTGGAAGCAGTACGAGAGAAGATGCCGTTGGGCTGATACATGCGATTGGTATGGAACTCTGGAAACAGTACGGACTTACAGTTTACATGTATGGATGGTCTGCACGGCCTGAGGGACCTTCAGAGCTGCCAGACTGGCGCAGGCTGTTGCGGGCAGGAGATCCGCCACCGCCTGATTACGGGGCGTTGCCATGTGCAGCCCGCTCTGGTGTGGTACTGGCTGCAGCGCGTGCTCGGCTGGTTGCTTGCAATATGGATTTGGCAACCTCGGACCTGTCTATTGCTACGGAGATTGCGCGCCTCATACGCCATTCGCGGGAAAGGGTGCCATGCCTGAATGGGGTACGGAGTTTGGCACTGTATCTTCCCAAGAGAGGCTGCACGCAGGTCTCAATGAATCTCACTTCGCCAATGGATGGCTCACTTCCTGCCCTGTTCAACTGGGTGAATAATGAGGCGGTTTTACGTGGATCATCTGTGCAGGAGACTGAGGTAATTGGGGTGTTGCCCAGGATATTGCTTCGTGGTGAGTTGCCAGAGAGTTTTCTATGGAAACGGTGTAGGTCAGCACAGATTGTGGACTATTAGCCATTACTGACATGGCATATAATTGGGCTTTGTAACCTAAATTAAATAGTATTTTATCTACTATTGAGAACCTAACAGTTGCAAAATGAATATTCTCATAGAATAATTGAATAGAAAATTGTCAGAGATAAGTGTTGATGAATTTTAATTTATACATCTGATATTACCAACATGTCTGCTTCTTCATTTCTGCCAGCTGCTCTTAATGTTGAGATCAAATCATATCTTGCAGGTAGATAATTTGTAAACTCTGTAATTATATCATAAAGCATATATATGCAGTGGGAAAGGTCGCCCATCTTACGGAACAGAAGTGCTAGTTCATGTTTACCGCGATATGATCTTAAGCTAATATCCACACTTTTATAATGAGGGTCATCAGAGGATGATATCAACTCTTCTAAACAATTACGAGCTTGGTCATATTGATTAGTTTGTTGATATATCTGGCCAGCTTGAAAGAGTAACTCTGCATCATGAGGATAATATTTTCGTCCCTCTTCATTAGCCGCCATAGCCAAATCCCATTCTTGCTGACAAATACGGGCTGATGTAAGAATTGCATATGCTTTTCGTACGATGCTGTCTTGCCAATGAGATACTTTTAAGCATCGTAAAATATAATGAGCTGCAACTTCGTATTCTCTGGTGGCATATAAATATGTCATAGCTAAATTAAACAACACAAATGGATGTTCAGGATGGTCTCTGAGATCTTGCTCTAGAAGATGAAAATCTCTCAATCGTTTTTTCGATTGACCAATTACTGAACGATCATAATTTGCATGTGTGACATATATTTCACTGTTTATGACTGCTATATTTGCACGCCGAAGAGAAGGTAATATTTGTTCATGAATTCTGTGTTCAAACCTAAGAGAAGGTATATTGGGAAATAATTTAATATGATCTACAACAGTATCATTATATTGTTTATCTGGTGCTGGTATTTTAACCTGAACTTGAAAGGCTACGTTTTTATCTGCATATTGTTCTACTGTTCTGCGTAATCTAGAACCACATTCTTCATTAATGATGTCGTCAGCATCCATCCAAAAGATCCATTTGTATTTCGCCTTCAAAAGACTATAGTTCCGTGCCTCCGCAAAACTATCTGTCCATTCAAAATCATAGATTTTGGCACCACAATTAGCTGCGATTTCCTTTGTATCATCTGTGGAGCCTGTATCAACTACAATCATTTCATCAACATATGGAGATATACTTGTCAGACAGTCAGCAAGACAATTTGCTTCATTTCTTACAATCATACAGAGTGATATTCCATCTTTAGGTTTAAATGAAGGGATTTTTATATTGGTGCTGTTGGAATGAACCGATATTTCGGCATTTGTAGTTAATTGTGCCGGCCATTTAAGAATTTTTTCAAGACGATTACATATTTGTGAAATGGTTTGGTTCCAAGTCCAATTTTGCTCAATATATTTTCTTCCAAGATTTCCTTTAACTTTACACTCATTAGTATGATGGAAGGACCATTGTAACGCATGAATCAAGGAATTAATATCTGGATCAAGATCCCACACTTTTACTTGTTTGGAGCTATTGTCTAGCATGGACATATATCTAAATCTTTTACTATATGGGAGCCGAATAGAGGTATTATCATCTAAATAATCGTCTGTTGATCCTCCACTTGTAGTTATCGGCATTAAACCACATGACATACCTTCGAGAGGGGATAGTCCAAATCCTTCACCTCTATATGGCAGTACTAAACACTGGCATGACCTATAAAGAGATGCCAAATCTATTAGGCTCATGTCTGCAGAAATATAATCTATTTGTGGGGCTGATGTATCATTAGAAAGTATTTGGAAAACATCGCCAAAATTCTGATTTTTATAAAAAGTGTGACTACCCATATCTTTAACCACCAAGCTTACATTATCAGTGACCTTGAATGCCTTAAGATAAGCTTGAAGTAAAATATCGGCGCCTTTCCTATCTACAGTCCCACCAACATACAATATTCGAAATGGTATCTCACCCGTGATTTTATGGTGTGGTAAATCATAGACTGCCCCAGAAGGTGTAAAAGTATCAGTATCTACACCTAAGGGAACAATTCGTACTTTCTCTGCGGGAACTGAACTTCTGACATAGATATCCCTTACAAATCTAGAATATGCCCATACTTCCGTAGCATTTTGACTTGCTCCTGTAATCCACTCTGCTGAAAGTAAATGACTTAATTCCCATGGTTGTATTATGATTAGTTTACCAGATGATGGTTCATTCCAATTTGGTGGCCAATGATGTCTGATGACGACATCGGGTACACCTGAAAGTGGTTGTTGAAGCTGTTCGAATAAACTCTCATATTTAATTTTATCTGCACCTTCTAGCATATTTGAGTACTGTGAGATTGTGGTACTTGATATTTCTATATCTGGTCTTTGTAAAAGTCTAATACAAATCTCACGATTTACATGTGCAAGACTAGATACTACCTTAAAATCGCCTTCCCATTGAATTCTCAAATTCCTGCCTAAAATGGATTTAAAATTAACTTCTGGTGGTGTATCAACCGGTAATGTAGATGGTGGTGTCAAAATCATTTGCCTATTTTCATTAACAGCTACAGATGTATTCTGTCCTGAATGATTATGTTTGGCTCCCTGATTAAACTGTGATAATGAATTCACAGCATTTTGCATCAGGTTAGTTCTATCCAGAATACTTCCATAGCCTAACCATGAAACTACATAAGGTGTAGAACATTCATTTAGTTGAAATACACTATTCCAAGCATCATTTACAATACATACTCCTTGCCAGCGATCGGAATTAAAACTCAATACTCGAGTCATCGCAGTATCCACTTCGTTGGGAGCATCAACTGGAAAGGTATTCCAAACTTCTTCGAAAAAAACTTTAGATTGTATACAGTTTCTAATATATAGAACTCCGAAATGATATGTGCCTGGATTACCGATTCCAACCATTCCTAACCATTTATCTCGTGGCAAGGCGGACGACAATAATACATTCGAATTAACTATTAAAGCTTCTGAATTCATATACACAATAAACTCATATTTACTATTATTAAGAGCTGAACGTATGAGATATATTTTATCCCAATCATTCGTTCGTCCATGCTGCTGTGTACCCAATTTTGCAACATAATCAATATTCTGTTTAATTGAATATTCTCTGTGCACAGTCTGTGAAATTTGAAGCAGGCTTCCCTGCTCAGAAGAAGCACACTGTAGCAATACTACTGAAGATCCTGGGTGGTTGTCCAATTCAACATGATTTTCAGACAATTTTCTAGCTAGATTCATGCGTTTGCAATATTCAATCTCTTCGTTTATCAAATTTGCAACAATAGATCTGTCATAATTCTTAGCAATATATATTTTTGCCAGATTACCCTTCTTCTTTGCCTCATCTTGATTAAGATATACATTTTTCATCAGAGATATCAAGTGATTTACATCGGGTTCAGCCCAAATTTGTCCCTTATAACATGGAATTTCTCTACTACCTAGACTTGATACTAACTGCAAGTTATATCTAAGAGGATAACCATATTTCTCATTATGATATTGAGCTGGTCCACTCCAATTGGTCGCTATTGTTGGAAGTCCTGACGCCATTGCTTCCATTAGAGGTCTGCACCAACCATCACATCTAGTAGGAATTATAAAACAATCGACAGAATGATATAGTTCAGGTAGTTGTTTGCTGGTTAAATGTTCTTGCCATATGTGTATATTCTTATAATGATCCAATCCATGTCCGAAGCAATTTTTTAGGTGTGAATCTGACTGATCATGTATTTGTTCAATACTATATCCATTAGATGACCAAGTTTTTATATATAATCCAACTTCCTCATTAGATCCAAATTCGTATACAAATGCTTCCAACAATATATCCCATCCTTTATGCAAAGTCCAATCGAATATGGATAGGAATTTATATTTTTCATTTGATAACAATTTAATAGACTTAGTACGTTTTGAGAATCTTTTACTATCTATTGCTTCAGGTATGATGGCTATTTTTTGTGGATCTATCCCACTATTTACAAACCCGTTCCTGTTAAATTCTGTAGGAACCCAAATTCGATCCAATTGATTTAGATTGTTAACAAACTCCTTAGGTAGCATTTCAGTTTCAAACATGGTTCGAGCTATTCGAAAATTTGTTTTGACCGATGGAATTTGAAGCACAGGTAGTGAATAATGAATTTCCAAATCGGAAAAATAATCGTGTGTGATTAGATTTTGTTGGATACGTTCAAGCTCTTCATTCGGTAATTCTGTCTGTATTTCATTCCATTTTTCTTCTACAATTTTGATTTCATTTCCTGCGTCCATAAAACTGAATAAGAGGTTTCTCGAGCTATCAGCATATCCACTTGAATCCATTATTGGACTTCTCCATATAATTGGATAGGATGGAATTGTTACTATCTGGTCATTTATTTTACTTGTCAACCATTTGTTAGAACCTTCTTGACAGACTAACGCCATGAATTCTAACATTTCCCGAATTGAGTGAGGTAATGTAGCATCATCGATCAGTTCATTATGTTCCCTCTTTAAATCCCATAATTTAGCTCGCGAACTAAATCGATAGAACGCTGACATGAATGATAATATAAATCCATGCATGCCATCTTTATAAGCTTCTCCCTGTTCATAATAAACCTGCCAGTCATGCATAAAGTGAGCGAGCATAGCTCGCCAATCACATACTTCATTGTCTTCATATAAATTTTGAGCTTCACCGTCAGTATAACTATTTAATTTCGTTAAGTAATGTGACAAGTTATCGTATGAATAATGAATGATTGCGATGTCTGGGTCGTCCGAACGAAAGAAAATCGTACGACCTTTAACCTCAATACCCGAGTGAAGTCTATTATTATATTTAAAATGTCCTTTCTTGAGGAGTTGTGGTCGTGTATAGCCAGGAGACCATCCGCAGTGTTGAATCCATTTACCACAGAAATAATGTTTGAAGGGGATTAACATTGCTTCAAATTTGTCACCATCATTCAATACCTTCGCTCGTATTTGCTTGCCTAGCTCTTCCGGTACTCTTTCATCTGCATCTAAATAAAAGATCCATTCCGAACTTGCAGCTTCAATAGCAAGATTTCTATATGCATCAAAGTTCATTGATTTATTAGATTTCAGGATATGGGTGGTATACTTGAGGGCAATTTCAACTGTTGAATCACTACTCTCGTTATCTATCACTATAATTTCATCAACCCAGCCAACTAATGATTTCAGTGCTTCTTCTATCTTTCTCTCTTCATTTCTCGCCAGAATGCAGCCTGTTATCGTTGTCTCTGATCCCACTTATAAACTCTCCTATGATGGTGTACACAAAACACTCTCTCTGATATGTAGTGATCTAACTCCATGTAAGCAAGGTATCTTTGCTAGCAAATCTATAGTAGCATTATAGATAGCATAATGGCAACACCCTAGGTGTCATAATTAAATGAGACACTATTCAAACCATCTATATAACTAATAGGGCATCCAAGGAACATTGAAGTGAGTACATTACTAAACAATACTATATCTGA
>JAJZFJ010000287.1 GCA_021805395.1 bacterium | reverse complement strand
GGAACTTCTGAAGTTCTTAGCGGCATGCAAACAGCCATATCAAACTATAATGTGTATGCAGCTGTAACTATAGGTGCATCCATTGAGGAGAGTAATGTGGGAATAGAACGAGCAACAGTTTATGAGGGCGTACAGCTTGGGATCGAGACTACGCCGGGGAGTGCGGTGGCTGCCAGCAGGCGGTTATTGTGTATGGATATGGACCCTAGCCCCAAAACGGATATCAAAGGCTATAGGCCGATGGGCTTTAAGGCCGATACTGCATTAACTGTGGGGAAAGAATACACAACAGGCAAAATTAGCGGGACATTGGCCTACAATGATATTGTTTACCTGCTCAGCTCAGTTCTGTGTAAAAGCCCGGCTCCTGCAGTGCCATCGCCAGTTTTCACTCTAACTTTAGGCACGCAGACCAGCGGCACATTCACCCTCACTTATGGCGCGCAAACCACTTCTACTATTGTTTACAACCCTACAGCATCGATAATAGCAGCTGCACTGGAGGGTTTGAGCACGGTGGGGGAGGGGAACGTATTTGTAACTGCTGGCTCGAGCGCTAACCAGTTCATCATTAAGCTACAGTTTACGCAGGGCACGAGTGCGAGTGCTCTAACAGGGGCATTTACCGCACTAGTGACTCCGGCTAATGCGAGCATAGCAAGTCAGACAGCAGTTAACACTCGACGGTGGGAGTTTGCTCCCCTGTACAATCAGCCAGACTCCTACCAGACATACACATTCGAGAAGGGAGCGCTTAACATTGCCAACTTTGGAGCGCAGATTCCGTATGGCACGATTGCCGGCTTAGGGTTTAAGTGCGCTGAGAACGATGTGGCTGTTAGTGGCGATGTGATTGGCCAGCAGATGGTTGATCCATTTACCTTGACTACTACCGGGATTTCTGAGGTAGCGAAGGCTCCTGTTAACCCCGGAAGTGTGAACTATTATTTTGGCATCTCCACGTCAAACATGGTGCAGTACATGAGTGTGCTTGAGGTGGATTTCACCCTTCCAGCCAGGTTTAAACCGAAGATGACACAGGATACTACGCACCCATCTTTTTCGGCACTATATGAGGTGGCAGCTGAGATTAAATTGAAGATTACGATGGAGCATGACGCACAGGCGCAGGGCTTACTGGCTCAACTGAGAACAGGGGCGACACAGTTTATGCGGATTGAGGCGATTGGAACACAGATAGAACCTGGTTTCAACAACCGGATTTGTTTCGAGCTGCCAATTGGGTTATCCGGCGATCCCAGGGCTGATAAGCAGGGCATCTATACGAGCGAATTTGATGCAGTGGGTATGTACGACACAGGGTTTGGAGGCTGGATTAAAGCAGAGTGCGATAACACTATGACTGGGCTATAAGGAGCACAAATTGTCTGTATCTTTAGAGAGTTTGAATGAGGAGACTCGGGAGGTGGCTGTACCACTTGGGGAAGGGCAGTCTATTGCATTATCCTACTACCCAAACGCTTATACTCCTGAACTGGAAGAGAAAGCATCAGCAGCTCAGAGTGGGCAGTTTGCTGGCAAGATGTTGATTGCTATGCTAGCTCCTGTAATTGCTGGATGGGATTTGACCAGCCAGGGATCCCCTCTTTCCTGCAACGAGGAGACGCTAAAGTCTATCCCGATGCGAGTGTTAACGTTGATGCTGCAGGCGATTGGAGATGATCTAAACCCTCAGAAGGCGAGCGCCAGCGCCTCCGTAGGTTCCTCATAAGCGGAGGCAGATGGGGAACGGTCCCAGGATGGTATGCGACGATTAGAGCGAGCCGGTATCTCCACGTGGCGCCGTGGGATTTGGAGGCTCGGTGCATGATCTGGCGCAACAGAGCACTGGCAGCTGAGCAGGCTGAACAGTATGCTGAGGCAGAGCAGATTAAGCGACAGAATAGCTAGAGATGAAAATAGAAATGAGGGAATGAGTGGAAGCAGCCTCTATAATTGCTCGGTTTCGTGCTGATACCAGCCAGTTTACGCAGCAGGTTACGGCAGCTAAAGAGGCTGTGGCAAGTTTCCACGAGTCTCTCACAACACTAAGGTCTGGTTTGCAAAACATTGCAGGAGAAGCAGGAATGGCTGGGGCTGCTCTTTCTGCTGGTTTTACATTACCGCTTGCAGCATTATTTAAATTAGGTTTGGGATTTGATGATATTAAACGTAGAACTGAAATCACGTTTGGAGTAATGTATCATTCTGCTCAAACTGCAAAATCTCTCGTAAGTGAGCTGAGCAACCTGTCGCTTGCCACTCCGTTTACATTTAGAGATATTTTGCAATCGAGCAAAATGCTGGCTGGAGGAGGAATAGCACCTGGTGATATTATTTCTACTATTCATGCCATTAGCCTAGCATCTAGTGGATCAGATGGGACAGGTGCCAGTATGCAACGTATTGCACGGGCACTGATAGAAATTAAGAACTCCAGTGGACCAGTTGGAATGCAGTTTAGAATGTTGCAGAATGATGCTCATATTAATGCGTGGCAACTGTTAGGCACTGAGCTTCATAAGACTCAATCAGAGCTTAAAAAATTGGTAAAAAGTGGTGCATTGAATGGTGATGCTATATTTAAAGATCTTACTGCAGGAATGGCCAATAAATTCAAGGGATTGAATACAGGGATAATGAATACGCTCTCTGGCTCATTTACGAATTTGAAAGATGCCGCTGATCAGACTTTTGGAGCATTATTTAAGCCTCTATATAATGGATTGGTTAAAGCTATACAAAGCATGAGCAGTTTTGCCCTATCTGTAAAAGAGATTTTCATAAGATTATCGCCTCAGATACGATCGGCAATATCATCGTTTTTATTAATGCTGGCCACTGCTGGACCTTTGGCGTTAGCCATTGCAGGCGTTAGTATGGCAGCAAGTGTATTGATTTCTCCCATGGGTGCGATTGCTGTTGCGGTTGCGGCCGTGACCGGCTATTTAATAACTAATAAGGATGCACTGGATACATTATGCACCTGGTTAAAAGTGCTGGTGCCAGCTGCATTAGGCATTGCGACCGCTGCATTAGTGGCATTTGGAGCAGTTGCAATTAAAAGTGCAATTGAGAGTATGGGAGCATTTGGAGCATCTGCCATAGCATTTTTAGCTACTCCTATTGGCATAGCAGCTGCCGCAATTGCAGTTTCTGTTGCAATAATAAGTGGCGCATTTATAGAGTTTATTTCAGTTTGTTGGGATACAACATCCTCTATAAAAACCACGTGGGCGCGTATACAGGTAACAATTGAAGTTGCATGCAGTGCTATTGCATACGTTATAAATTCATTGGTTCTGTTTATCTCTCAACAGATTTCCAGTATGTTCCAGGATATAAGAGCATTGGCTAAATTATTAGGACGAATTATTCCTGGAGGTAGTGGATTTTTCGGGAGCATTGCATATTCTGCATTAATAGCCTCGCAAACGGTTCAGACGGGTGCATCGATTATTATGAATGCTGTGAATGGGATACGTACGAATGTAGCAAATGGACTGGAAAATGGATTGTTTAGTATTAAAAAAATGGCACTTGGAATTTCTAATTTCAAAATTCCTGCATGGAACAGTGCATCGGTTGGAACGGGAAAAGATTCTGCCCATGTTCATGCCAATCCTGTAGCCTCATATTTGTTGCAGCAACAGAAGCAGCTTTATGATTTGCATCACACTGGAGCAGTTGCAGACGCAGTTTGGAGCCGTTTACACGGTGCATTAAAAAAAGCTACCCAGGCACAATATTCACAGGCGATTGCTACAGCAAAGCAGCTGGATGCTACTAAAGCGATTGTGGCAGTAATGAAAAACTACCGCACGGAGGTTGCCTCTCTGCAGAAGCAGCTTGCACTTGGATCTAACCCTACGGCGATGGAGAGCCTGCATTACAGCTTTAATCATTCGAGATCAGGGATGAACCATACACAGAGGATGCATTTGCTTTCGTTGCAGGGTGGAGTGGATGCGGCGGCAGCAAGGAAGAAACTGAATGATCAGATTAGTGCATCTAATAATGCTGCCATGACTGCATATAATGAGAGACTGAATAGTAGCTATTCCAGTGTTAGTAGTTCAATTAAGAATATGCAGAAAGCGATGGCACTGGGCCAGCATCCTACAGAACTCCAAAAAGTGCTTTTTGATCAGGCTGGAAGTGCTGCCCAGCGAGCTGCGAATGATGGAAACTTGTATGCAGTGATGCTTTTGAAGCTCCAGCGATATACTGCACGTCAACTGGATGCTCAGACGGCATTGAATGCGAGCACCAAACTTTTTAGTGATGTGAGCAAATCTGCTGCTGATAAGGTTTTGGCAGCTCAGACAAAGCTGGCAGCTGCAACGGGTACTCATCCTGGCTGGATTGCATTTTTGAGCAGCTACGCGGATAAGATGAAGAGGATGAATCTGGGAGACCAGGTGAAGGCTTTAACCGGCTTACGACGAGCTTACGAGCAGATCGCAATTTCAGACAGACAGGCAGCGAGCCAGACCGGCTTTAGAACATATATGGCAAACCTGCGTAGGGAGCAGATTCAGGCAAATGCTCATGGAGGATTCAACAAATTTTCAGCGAGCTTCCTCAAAAACGAGCATGGCCAGGTTCAGCAGCCATATACTAATGCTCAGTTGCAACAGATGTATACTATGTTTCAGAAAATCCATGGAGCTATGACCGGTTTCCAGGAGCAGATGAAAAAAGCAGCACATGCTCTGCAGGATGGATTTCAGAAGGCGCTCCAGGGCTTATTTCAGCACGGGTTCAAGAATTTCTTCAAAAACGTTGTGGGTGGGTTTGATCAGATGCTTCAACAGATGGCAGCGAAATGGCTGTCTTCGCAGATGATGCATCTTTTTGCGCAGGGATTGGGATCGTTAGTAACAGCTCTTGGAGGAAACGGCAAGAGTATAACCAGTGCGTTTGGTGGATTTAGAGCAGCTGGAGGAAGTGTGAGCAGCGGAGTGCCCTACATGGTTGGTGAGCAGGGACCTGAAATGTTTGTGCCGCATTCTGGAGGCCATATTGTGCCTAATCATCAGCTGGGAGGTGGGCATATTTTTCACATTACGATCAATAATCCAGCAGATGGAAACAGTGTTCGTCAGAGCATGGGGCAGGCGATGAATGACGCAGGAAGACAGATGGCGTATTGGAATGGCAGGAACGGCTGATGGCATTTGATGAGGTGCAGCTAGATCCGACGATATCGCAGGTTGCGAGTGGAGGAGCAAGCTATAAGACTGTAGTTGTGGCTACAGATAGCGGAGCTGAGCAGCGTGTTTCGTTGTGGAGCGTGGGACGGCTGCGCTGGACGCTGAGGCAGAGTATGTTATCTCCAGCTCAGGTGATTGCTCTGGGACAGTTTTTTCGTGCGAGGGGAGGGCGTGCGAGAGGGTTCAGGTTTCAGGACTGGAGTGATTACACAGTTCAGAACGAGGCGTTAGTAAACCCCTATCCGGGAACGGGGATGCAGCTGGTGAAGACATACACGAGCGGAGGGATAACCGAGACTCGAACGATTTTGAAACCTCAGATTGGCCAGGTGCAGATCTATCAGAATGGGACGCTATTGAGCGGTAGTCAGTTCTCGGTGAACACAGTGACGGGAATTATTTCGCTAACAGCTCCTGTGAGCGGCGCCGCTTATACCTGGACGGGCCAGTTTGATACTCCTGTGCGGTTTGATGTGGATACTATTGAGGTGGACATGCAGCCAGCGCTTTATGGAATGGCCGCCAGTATTCCGGTTGTGGAGTTGATCTATCCTGGCATTGCGGGGGTGAGCTGATGCCTAGAGCGATTAGTTCTACGATGGGAGCATGGCTAACTACGAGCGACACGCTGACGCTGGCCTACTGCGTTTTGCTGACCAGGCTGGATGGAACTCAGCTAGCATTTACAAGCTGCGATGTGCAGCTGGTGATAAATGGGATTACCTACGATCCGAGCGATAGCTTCAGCTGCTCTACGCTAAGGCAGACGATAAACAAAGGGGTTGATAACCTGGACGTTGCCGGCATTCTGCGCTCGGATGCGATAACTGATGCTGATGTGCAGGCTGGAAGGTACGATGGCGCCAGTCTCCTTTTTTTTGCCTGCAATTACGCAGATCTTACGATGGGAACGATTATTTTGCTATCGGCACAGATGGGCACAGTTACAACTAACGATGGACAGTACACGGCAGAGCTACGCGGGCTTAGCCAGCAGCTTCGGCAGCAGATTGGCGAGGTGACATCTCGTACCTGCCGGGTGCTGAGGCTGGGAGACTCCAGATGCCAGGTGCCGGTAACGGGGATAGATCCGATAACGGGTCAGCCGTATCAGCACCCTGCAACGGTTGCAGCGATAGCATCCGACCAGGTGACCATCACTATAACGGGTACGAGCCAAGCTGCGGGTTATTTTCGCTATGGGATTGCACATTTTTTGACTGGATTGAACGCGAATATTGAGCGCGAGGTGAAAGATCACCAGGTGGCAAGTTCTACGCAGATAATCCTGGGCGAGCCGTTTCCATATGCTGTGGCTTTTGGCGACACGCTATGGGTGGAGGCAGGGTGCGACCGGCTGTTTGGAACGTGCATAACGAAGTTCAATAATGCGGTGCGATTTAGAGGAGAGCCGATGTTGCCTGGGATAGATCAGTTGCTGAAAGTCGGCCGGCAGTGAGAGAGCATATTGTTGAGGAGGCGAGGAAGTTGTTGGGTGTTCCGTTTGCACACAGAGGAAGCACCATGAAGGGGATGGACTGTGTGGGGTTTGTGTGGTGTGCGTTGAGAAATGCCGGAGCGTATGTGCCAGAACTGTACGCTTATGGCAGGTGGGCTGAACCACTGGGGTTAATGCATCAGATGGAAATGTACGCTGATGAGGTGAAACTGGATGAGGTTAAACCCGGAGATATTTACCTTTTGCGGATTGGAGATGTGGAGCAGCACCTGGCTATTTACACTGGCGATGGACGGATGATTCACGTGTTGGAATTGTCTGGTGGGCGCAGGGGAGCGGTAACAGAGCATGACATAACGATCCCCTGGCATAAGCGAATTGTGAGCGCTTGGCGCTGGAAGCAGAACTTATGGCTAGCATAGCACTTGGGGCATTAGGAGCAGGCGTTGGCTCGTTGTTTGGTGCGACCATGCTGGGTTACGAGGTTGGCTCGACTGTAGGTAGCCTGGCGGATATGTACCTGTTTCGCGGACAGGAGGACGTGGGAAAACTGAGCTCGCTGCGCGTCTCAAGCAGCAGTTATGGAGCGGATATTCCGATGGTTTGGGGGAAGATGCGCCTGGGCACAAATATGATATGGGCGCAAGATCTCGTGCAGGTTACGCCGAGTCAGGGAGGAGGTAGTGCCGCATCACCTCAGGTGGTGAACTATGCCTATACATGCTCGTTTGCTGTGATGGTTTGTGCGGGACCTCTTTCGAGTGTAGATCGGATTTGGGGTGAGGATATTCTGCTGTACGATAGCAGCTATCCGGGAACAACAGGGACAGAGGTTGCAATTTACCTAGGGAGTAGCACGCAGGGACAGGATCCGACCATACTCGCTGCGAGCGGCACAACGCCGGGTTATCAGGATTACTGCTACCTGGTGTTTACCGATTTGAACCTGACGCCCTGGGGACAGCGTGTGCCAAACATCACCGTTGAGGTTGACGGCGGCGCGGCTACGGTTGGCTCGATTATCAGTTCAGTGGCAGAGCTGGCAGGGTTGCAAAGTACACAGCTCGATGTGAGCCAGGGGACACAGCCGGTTATAGGATTTCTGAGCGCCAGCCGCAAAGCTGCCAGCTCGATCTTGCAGCCGCTGTTGAATGCGTGGCCAGTGGACCTGATAGAGATTGACGGAGTACTGCGCGTGGTGGCCAGGGGAGGCGCGTCTGTTGTGACCGTGCCCGAAGGAGACCTGGGCGCGGCGGTTGGAACCTCCAAAGCTGCCAGGATGCGCGTGGAGAGGATGGATGATACGCAACTGCCGAGGCGCGTGGATGTTACGTTTTTTGAAGAGTATGCTCTTTACGAGGTGAGCAGCCAGACGAGCGTGCGTGCTGTGATGACCAATGTGGAGCAGAGCGAGACGCTTACGTTGCCAATGGTGATTGACGAAACGACGGCCAGGGGGATTGGCGAGCGGGTGCTTTATACCAGGTGGAGGGAGAGATCGGTGTATACATTCTCGCTTCCATTGAGCTACCTCGCGCTGGCTACTGGAGACATTGTAATGGTACCTGTTGGTGGTCAAAGTGTGCGTGCGCGTATCATTCTTGTGGATATGAGCTTACCAGGTGCTATTCGGTTTCAAGCAGTACCAGATGCTCTTGATCTGTTGACACAAGTAGCACCAGGTGATCCGGTGGTTGCGCCCATCATAACAGTTTACGGCAACAACGATGTGACCTCGCTGGCGTGGAACGGAAATGCTTTGACCGATACCGACGCTGAGAACGGATTAGGGATATATGCCGCAGCATGCTGGGATGCATACCAGCCTGGAGTGTCGCTTTTCCAGAGCAGAGACAATGGAAACAGCTGGCAGCAGCTGTATAGTTTCGGGCAGTTTAGCGTGATGGGAAGCTGCCTTAGCCAATTGCCGAACTACTTCGATGAGACAGCTCTATTTGATTACACGTCAACAGTGGATGTGCAGATCCAGCGAGGATCTCTCAATAATGTAGGAATTTGGGATATAATTGCAGGTACAAATAGTGCATTAATTGGCAATGAGGTAGTACAATTCCTAAATGCTATCAGTATTGGCAATAATCAATATAGGTTAAGTGGATTATTAAGAGGCAGACGCGGCACTGATTATGCTGCTAATAGCCATGTAACAGGTGAGGCATTTCTGCTACTGGACGGCAATGCTCAGACCAGGATAGAGATGCCAAATATGCTGGGGCAGAGCATTCAGCTGAAGTTTGTGCAGCATGGACAGAGTTTGGGATCGGTAACAGGAACGAGCCTGTTTTTGAGCGGGGCAGAATATATGCCTTATGCTCCTTGCCAGCTGGCAGGAAGCAGAGATGGCAGCAACAATTTGACACTAGATTGGGTACGCCGCGCCAGGTTCGGGGGCCAGTGGGTTGACCTGGTGGACGTTACCGAGAGCGACCCTCCAGAGAGCTACGTTGTGGAGATATGGAACAGCGGGTTTACGGGAGTGTTGCGGACGATAACAGGATTGACCAGTCCGACAGCAATCTATTCTGCAGCTGAGCAGACTGCAGACGGCTTGACACCAGGAAACCCGATTTCGTTTAAGATATATGAGTTGAATGTTACAGTTGGCCGTGGATACCCGGCCAGTGGAGTTGTATAGATGGCAAATAGTCCAAACCTCGATATAAGTTATCTTCAGGCAGCTCAAGCCCAAAAAGAGGTTACGACTAATACTGCCCTCCAGATTCTAGATACATTCGCAGGGATCAGCTCGATAACGGTGGTGAATGGGACTAACTCTCTGACGGAGGAAGTTTGCCAGGCGGGGCTTCTGGTGCTTACCGGCGCGTTGACAGCGTCTGCAACCGTGGTGGTGCCGGTTCCCGCGGCGGCCCCTGTGAAGACGCACGACTTGAGGCGGCCCAGCTTGCGCTCGTGATCGAGGGTGGAGCAGAGGCGGAGCAAGTGCTCGTCGGCCACGGCGGC
>JAJZFJ010000219.1 GCA_021805395.1 bacterium | reverse complement strand
TGGGCAGGCGTGGGTTTTAACCCATGCAAACAATACATAGCAATTGATAATTATTGCTAATTAATGCTTTCATGCTCAACAGCTCATCCCGTACTGATTTCACTGGTGGCATGTGCGTACCGCTGCTTTTGTGTAATCCGGTCAATCTGAACACTGATTCCGGTCAACCTGCTCGCAGCACTCTTTGTAACCTTGATTCTATAATTCAAGACTAGTAGGGTCAAACCGAATCACCAAAAATGTTAAGAGGCTTCGTGATAATGTTAACTAAGGACTGATTCAGTTCATGCAGCTGAATGTAGTGGGAAAGAATGATATGAATTGCAATAAACACTATTAATAAATATGATATCATATCTCGCGTCAATTTCACTCACTATGGATATGAGTTTGTTGGAATAGCACAGAGTACAAGAACAATCAGAACAATGAAATATTGGGAATAATAGAGCATATAACATGCAGACAACAATTACTTCGACCAGACTGACCTTGCTCCTGTTGACCTACATCATGGAAGCTTGACTAATAGTACTAGGGGAATTTGACTGCGCGCAACTGAATGGAGGCAACAATGGGCATGGGACTTACAATGGATAGCGATACAATATTCTGGATTCAGCTTCTTACAAGTGTTTTCATCTTCAGCATGGTAGCGGTGTGGTACGTTTGGCCATCGCTAACAAGGCTTTCCCGTAATTCCGCTCTTATTTTGCTGCTCTTTGTGCATGTACCTCGATATGTAGGTATGGCTTTGTTAGTTAAGGGCATGGTCGATCCTAAACTGCCGATAGAGTTCCGCAGCAGTGCCGCTTACGGCGATCTTATAGAAGCGACGCTAGCCTTCGTATCCATCTTTGCTCTGAGAAGCAATTGGCGTTTTGCCATTCCTCTTGTGTGGGCGACCAATACCTGGGGGTTCTTGGACCTGCTTAATGGAGTACGCGGTGTCTTGCAGTTGAACGTTCCGAGCTTCAACCTAGGCACTTTTTGGTACGTGTATACCTTTTACGCCCCTCTCGTAATCGTTTCACATCTAATGATTTTTGGGATTTTGATCAAGTCCCGGTCATGGAAGAAATAATAGTTATGGATCTGCAGTAAATCGCTTTGCAATGAGGAGGCTTAGGAGATAAGTACATGACAATCTGTATGCTGCTAGAGATCTTATCCTGGCAGCATATGCTCCTCACCAAGAACGAGAAGTTGTGAAGGTTTTGAATATCCTTTTGATCAGAAATTTGCTGTCGTTATTATATAGTAGTCGCGTCCTTCAACATTTCAAATCATAAGTAGGTAACCCCATTTTCTAAACCATCACCTAGGCATTGCATGCTTTATGTAACGCAATGAGAACTCAATCATTCGTTCGGCTTTTGAACAGCATATTGAATAAGATAATCCCATTCGTGAAACGTATTAGCGTGGCTAAATACAAGCTACTCTACTCTACTCTACTTGACTTATCTGCTCATGCTTTCTTGGGGTGAATAGTGCCATATCACTCTCTCATAATACCGTAAAGATATGCCGATGGTATCGGCATATCCTGAAAACATGCCGATATTTTTCGATTTTATCGGCATATTAAAGCTATATGCCGACAGCATCGGCATATTCCTGAATACATGTAATCACAACTCTTCGGGATCTACTTGCGCTGACTGTATCACCCAGTATAGGAGATTGCGTGAAATTGAAGATAGATGCCAGTTACTCCTATCTAGCTAATGTGATAATCCAGGATGTTTGGCAAGTATATCTTGTGAATGTTGCTGTTTACAACTTAATCCATCAATTCTAAAGTAATGCATGATCTACACGTAGACTTTTATCATTAACCTAATGTTAGCCTGACCAGTTCTCAACAGTTGTAAATGTGCTAATCAGGTGAGTTATGCAAAACAGATGGAGATGTCATAGCCTTTTAGCCATGATGCGCTTTCGACGTCCACCAGTCCCTCTATCAGCACGCGTGATGTTTTATGAACTGCTGAATGGAGTATCAGTCTGGTAACCCAGAGTGCACGATGTTTTCCATAGGGCGCTAGCCACTGTTTGGTTAATGTGACAAACTGCTTTCTATCGGGGGAAAATGAGAGAACCGATGCATAGCACAGAAACTTGCATAGTCCTGTATGGGCGTTCACCATGAAGAATGCTAACTCATGTTGCGAACTGTTACTAAAGTCCTGTGTGAGTATCGTATAGCCTGGTACACCACTGCCATCTCCAAATGCTGTAAAGTATTGGTCTCCGTCGAACTGAAACCACTTTTTTAGAGGGTCATTAGGAGCCAGATGCACCAGCACTGTCTTTTGGGAAGGAGGAGTAGTGGTGAGATCAATATGGTCAAGTTCAATCCGTTGACCCTTGGGGTGCATAAGGAGATAGCAGTATAGTTGCCCATCTTCATCCCAGAACGGCGTAAGTCGATGCTCTGATGATATTTGAAGAACAGGTGATTTCCCACCAAGATGCCATATTTCCATGGTGCGATCATCAAGTGTTTTCCACTTAATGGTATACTGGCCATCTGGAGATGTGTCTTCGTTGAAGAAAAAGAAACCTTTAGAGTAGAGTTTTGGGAAAATTATTAATGGCTTGCAATCGGTGAATGCCACTGCGCTCCCATTTGAGTTCCAGCAAAAAGTATCACTAACTGTTTTAAGGTTCTCTTTTTGTATTGCAATAACTTTATGTAGTTTCATACTATAGACACAGAGATATTCCTCATAATAAACATGATCTTGCTGTTTTATTCGATCGAAAGCTATATACCTTCCATTAGGGGAGTAGCACGCGTCAAAATCGTCCCAGCGACCAGAGGTAATCTGCATCCTGCGATTGGTGTTGAGATTTAGAAGGTAGATGTGGTAGTAGCTAAAACGATGTGCGGATGGTGGGTAGTAGTATCGTGCACTGTAGACAATCTGTGCGGAAACTGGCAGCGATGAAATACAGCTGGTCAGGAACAATAGCACACAGTGAAAGAACTTACCAATATGGATATCCCTGTGTTTTAACGTCGTCATACTTCTAACCTCCAACTTTATGTCTGAAAAGATTCCAAGATTATTGCACAGGTTATGTAAGTTACTTGTTATTAGCTATTAAATCCACTCACATATTGTAAACTTCTGTTTCTAATGGTGCTAAACGGTTCAATGTGAGATGCTGAAATCATTAAACTATGAAAACGCTATCTATTTGTTCTGTTTCCTCAAATTCATCAAGATGTGGAAGCACTGCCGAATGTAACGATATTCAGCAGTGCAAAACCACTAGACTACCTGGCTATCAGCATCTACATCCAATTGCGGTGATGTACATACATTTTAATAATCATGTCATTTATTTACATGGCTTGCAGGCTTCCACTCGATTTGCAAGGGTGCCGCTATATGTGATAGACCCAGGCATATGTTGTGAAGCGGGCTGGTGGAGGATTTAGGTATGGAGCACCTGCAATCGTTGCGTTCTCGGTGTCTCCACAGCGGCAAGTTAAACGAAGTCCATGCTGGAAGAATACGGGATCTTCATCATGAAAGCGATATGCGGAAACCTGAGCCGTATGCTCATCTTTGTGAGTGAGGCCAGCCAAGTCTGTGGCATACTTGCCTCTGTTGAAATAAAAAGTGCCTAAAAAGTAGTCTTCAAACCCTGAGGAGAGTAGTTCGGGTTGGGTGCTACCGTTAAGGTATGCTCTCAGACAGCCTTCCATGAAGGTCTCTGAAGCTGGCTCTCCAGCTTTATTTTCGCAAGCTACCTGCATGGTTACCTGATAGAGGGCACCAGCACCTTCAATGTTGCACATAGTGAGCTCTTCCAGTGGTGCTGCCAGACGATCTTCCAGCTTGTGAAGTTTTAACCGTGCATGTGCTGGCAAAAGTACGCCACCGATGCGAGGGAGCAGGTTATCAGTACAGCGTGCTATCCACCAGAACTGCGTATCGGCAGGGGCATCTGGACTGCGCTGTGCAGTGATGCGAATTTCAGTGCCATATGGTATTCGGTATGTGTTATATAACCCACTGGGAGAGCCTGTTTTGCCAAGCTTAACTGCTCCCCAGGGTGCCGAGTCATCGTCAAATGCGAAACCATGCCCCAGGTCCAGCCGCATCTGGATGGATGCATCCCTCTCACCGTCTATGTACACACGAATCATTGTTTTGTAGTAGTGTGGAAAAGCACCACCAAACCACATATGTGTTAGACAGCCCTTACCGCGATGCCTGAATAGCTCTTCCTCATTCCCTGAATTCAGTATCCGCTCACCTTTGCCTGCATGGCTGAATGTTGTGAGTGACTTGTTCCAGATCTGCTCATCACGGGATGCAATGCTGGTTCTCGTAGATGATGAAGCTGCAGCAAACCGCTGTCCAGCAATATCAACAGCTACTGCTGATGAACCTAATGCGATAATCTTCTTCAAAAATTTCAGGCGTGTGGTTGGCATATTTATCCTCCAGTTACAATGTGATATGATAAATTCTGAAAAGCCATTTGCGAGTGAATAGATTAACACAGTGAGGTTTAAGTGAGGTTTCCTGCACCTGATCAGAATGGGTATTAACCTGAATGAATTTCGCAGCCGGCAATGGAGTGTTCAGTTATCCTAAAATGTGGATATTGTTCCTTCTATAATTGTGAGAAGGGGCAGAATAATTGTGGTATCTGATTTCGTGCCAATGGAGTGTGTTAATGGCGGGAAGTGATTTCTAACTGGTTTAGTTCTAAGAGTTTACCTTATTTTCTTTCTATTACTTTTCCCTGATATATAAGTGTAGTCGAAATTTAAACTTTCTTCGATTGACTGCTAACCAGGAGTCGTGACCCGCTCCTAGAGATCCACCTGTCTTCTTCTCAACTGTTGGATTATGCTATTTTCTGCTAATCCGTTTCCCAATAAATATGTTATTCTGTTTCTCGATTTTAAGAGCTGTTCGAATAAAGTATTCACAACATCCTCTTGCGACTAAAGATCTATTTCGCTCCCACGGAAGCTTTCAGCGTTACTTTTGCGAGCTGAGGCGCATATATGGTGGCATTATCCTGGAGGGTGATGCGCAGGTAATTGGCAGGCGGCAGCTGGGACGCAGGAGTAAGATGAGTGGGCTTAAACATACCGTTCGCTACAGGGGCAGAGCGTACGATATCCACATCGGTCCAATGAACCCCTTCCTTCGAAACGGCTATCTTAACCTGATCCCCAAAGCTGCCAGTATAGAAGACTTTGATGGAAAATGTGGAGAGGTGTACCAGTTTGTATACAACAGACTGAGGTTTATCCGTGATGCGCTTTAACCGAACAGCCTGTCCTTGAAACTTCTCTGCATGCACTTTATCGAAGACAAGGCTGGAGGAGTGTGAATACATCTTCGTCCAGTTTGTGAGATTGTCTGTGAGAGTTTTGCTGTTTGTAATATGCAGCGTAATGCTTGCTGATTTCATAGATCCTGGAGCGCTGGAGGTTGCCAGCAACAGAACGGTACCTGTATGCAGTCCTGTCACCCGCCCGTGTCGATCCACCACAGCAACGGTTGTAGGTGTGCCATTAAGTGATGAGACCTTCCATGTAACTGGTACCTGATCTGGCTGTACGTCTGCATCAAACTGAAGTGAAGTTCCGCGCAAAATAGTATGGGTGCCGTCTGCAGATATCAGACTGATGCTGGAAGTGTGCGCCACTTTCCCTGTGGTGAGTTTAAGCGGCATACCATCCCTCAATGTAGAGAGTACCACCAGTGAGTTAGCCGGCAGATGCACCACTAGCCCGCTGTTTAATCTAATACCCAGTACATTGCGGTGTATAAGTGGCAGTCCTGTGTCTGTTGCCCTGGTCAATGTGGAAGAGTAGTCGAATTGAAATATGTTCAATTTACCTGTAGCGTTGGGCACAACCAGGCGGACTGTGCGGCTGGTGTCAGAATCGTTCACGAGTGCCACACTCAGAGCCAGTGCTCCATTCTTGGAAATGATTGCTGCAGATGAGCGAAGTCCCTGCACATCTGGATTGTTTGTGAGAACAATCTTCGAACCTCGGGGAAAATGACGAGACAGCATTGTCCACGCGTAGAACCAGGGGCGTATATCACTATCGGATGGATCACCCATTTCTGGTCCCAAAGTATTCCAGAAACCCCACACTTTCAGGTTATAACCGTTAGGATTGGCAGCAGTTGGAGCAGTTTCGCCATCCATCTGTATATGCATGGCGTCGTCAAGATCCCACACAGACATTCCAGCCAGCCCTGCGCGCATGGTTTGTACCGCATAGTCTGCCATCAGTGTGCCATACCGTGGGGTGCGAATGAGAATATTGCTGTCTCCATTTTTCCAGTTTCCTGTTTGCGATGCCAGGGTATCGCTTGTTCCTGATTCTCCAAGGAAAAACGGTTTCAAATTGCCGTGAGGGTCGGTATGGTTGATCATTTTGCGCACACCACGAAGTGCAGATTCAACATGATCACTGGTGATATCGTTGTCAGTAGCATACCAGTGGAGTTCATACGCCCCAACAATTTGCGGTATCTGTGTGGCACACATCTGTACCCAGGGAAAAAGTTCTTCTCCTGAGGTGTCTGGGGCGACCTGCTGAACAAATCGGCTGAGATTTGCACGCACAAGAGCTTGATGAAGGCTAAGCTGACTTTTACTCCATTGTGCAAAAGAGGCGGCATCCCCTGTTGGTTCATTCTGTTTGTTGTACAGTCGAATGCATGTATAGCCACGTGTGAAGATAAGGTATTTGAGACCATCTGCGATTATAGTTGACCAGCGCGGATCGTCGATCTGCATCCCGAACGGTGCTGCCCATTCACCCAGCAGCACAGTAATGTTGTGAGCCTGGCAGTAGGATAGAATGGGATACAGCCTTTTCATATCAGGTGAATCCCAGTTGAATTCGGGCTGTCCGTTAGCATTAAAGCCTGTGCAGTAGCTCGTCGCCATCATGCAGCAGCGAATGAACTGTGGCTTAATAATGGATACCCTCTGGAAGATTACATTCCACTGCTCAGGCGAGTAATCGACAAAGCCTGGATCCCACTGAACGCCAAGCCCCATGTATGATTTGCACACGGTGTGATCTGTGTTCACAGAGATGACAATGGGGGAAGTTTTGCTTGCGGGCTGGCTGAACGCACATACAGGTGTGATAAGTAATATGCACAGTGCATTCGTTATAAGTCTGATATTGACTAGCCTGGTGTGTAGTATCTGGAAGTTCACTTGTTTCCCCCGATGTTAATGTGCCCGCATAAGGCAGCATTTCTTGTATTTCTTGCCTGATCCACATGGACAAAGGTCATTGCGCCCAGCTTTATCAATGTTTGCTTCCCCATGAGATGTACGTAGAGAAGTCATAATCTCGGCAGGAGCATGTCCGGATCGAAGGAGTGCTGCCATGGTTTTCATATAGGGATCGATATACGAGAAGAACTGTTTATAGGCAGTACACAGGTAGTTGAGGCCGAATTCGCCATCGGGCGTGGAGAGGAATCTGTGCTTGGGACACTCGCCATTGCATGCAAATCGCACTGAACATTGTCGGCAGTAACGTGGAAGCGTTTCCTGCTTGTCCCTCCCAAATTTCTGTTGTGTCTGACTGTGGGCTAGATCTGCAATGTCTGTTTCCAGGATGTTTCCCAGTCTGTACTGAGGGTAAACAAAGTGATCGCATGTATACATATCGCCACTCTGTTCCATTGCCAGCGCGCCACCGCAGGTTTCTGCAAAAACGCAGAGAGATGCACCTTCACCCAGCCAGGTACCCAGAGCTGAATCGAAAAGCTGCACAAACACCGAGCCAACGTCGTTATGTACCCACTCGTAGAAAATGGTTACCAGGAAATGTCCATACTGTTCGGGAAGTACTGACCACTCCGTAACGTCACCTGGTATCATGGATCGATGAGGCGGGGGCGCTAAATCTATATGAATAAGGCCATTATCTGCTCCTCCAGATATGTGATTATATCGCTCTACAAGCGGTATAAACTGCATAAAACCTGAACCAATCTCTTTGAGAAATCGGTAGATCTCAAGAGGTTCCGCTGCATTCACACGGTTTACAACAGTGAGTGTGTTGAACTCCACACCATAAAGCTTCAGTAGATCGATGCCCTGCATTACTGCATCGAACGTTGGCTTTTGCTGCTTGTCTACACGGTAGGTATCGTGAAGCCTTGCTGGTCCATCAATGGATATTCCCACCAGGAAGCGCTCTTTCGCCAGAAACTCACACCACTCCTCATCCAGAAGCGTTCCATTTGTCTGTATGGCGTTGTGAACAGTACGACCATCTGAATACCGTTTTTGCAGAATGCGTACATGCTGAAAAAACCTTACACCCAGCAGTGTCGGCTCACCGCCTTGCCAGGCAAATGTTATCTCTGGTGTGGGTTGACTGGCGATATACTGCTGTATATAGGACTCTAAAACAGCATCACTCATCTGCCAGGTGGAACGCGGTGCAAGATCCTCTGCCTGCAGCATCTTCTCCTTTTCCAGATAGAAACAGTATTTGCAGTCCAGGTTGCAGATTGGACCAATGGGCTTTGTCATAACGTGAAATGGTCTGGATGTAATGCGCATTTCGCTACTTCAGCCACTGCCTGTATTTTTGTTCAAGCAGTGCAGCACCGTCTTCCCGACCTGTTTCGCGCAGGCGTTTCAGGTACGCAGGAAGAGGGCTTCTGCCTGTCTCATGGATAGCATGGAACGGACCGCCCTCGGCTATCACCGTCCAGAGCGGATCCACGACCGATCCCGTTATGTCTACAAGGCGCTGCATCTGTTTGTCATGCCAGTCCTGCAAGACAGCAGCTCCCTGCAAAATAGCGTCAGGGTGTTCTTCTGCAAGGTCAAGCTGTTCATGAGGATCATCCGTTAAATTGAACAGCATCTCCTTGGGAAATAGATGGAAACCGTCGTGATAGGTGCGCATGTATAGCTGAAGGGCGTCTTTATGATGCCAAATTACGCTTCGCTGGCAGACATGAGCACATTGACTAATAACCAGGGAATCACGTCCATTATGAGTTGTGGCTCCTGTTATAGAGTCTGCGAAGCTTTCTCCATCCCAGATTGCAGGTGCTTTACGGTTAAGGAGAGCCATGAGTGTAGGCGCCAGATCCAGATTGTAATGGAGACCGTCATCAACCACACCTTGAGCGCCTCCGGGCCAGCGGACGATAAGCGGTACGTGGCAGGTTGCATCGTCGGCAGTTGCATGCTCGCCATAGATGCCTAGTTCACCCTGATTTTCTCCGTGGTCGGCTGAGACGATTACTGCGGTGTCGTCCCATACTCCAGCACTTTTCAGCGCAGATACTATGCGGCCTACGTAGTGATCAGCCCAAAATATGCCAGTATCATACCCGTCAATCTGGCGTCTTAGCTGAAATTTGTCAGTGATTGCCCCCGGCTGCCGCGGCCACTCGGGGTGTTCAGTGCCATCATACATCATCAGATCCAGTGCTGTATGAGGTCCAACTGCTTTCTGATGTTTTGAGAGCACTGTATCGTTATCCAGCCATTCAGGCAGAGGTGATGCAGCGAACGGATTTCCAGCCTCGGCTGGAGCACGATAGGGGGTATGTGGATCCCACAGGTTGACATGTAGATACCAGTTATCGTTCACGCTATTTGCATTCAGCCACTTATCCACCACGGGCCATACCTGCTCAGCACTCTCCATACCCCCGCCGCCAGTATTATGGATTTCATTAAAGCCTGCATAAAACCAGTGAGCTGCATGACGCTGACCAAAAGGCGAGATCATGGCTGTATGCATACCCGCCAGCTGCAGTTGACGAGCCAGGCCGAACTGATCGAACCAGTCTCGAAAATCGCGTGATTTGCCCTGAACACGTGGCTGGGCAGCAGTACCGCCATGCCCCACAACCCCTGTCTGAATACCAAACCGGCCGGAGTAGAAGGCTGTTCGACTGGGCAGGCAGGGCGCATCCGGTGTGTAGCAGCGGTTGAACCTTACACCTTCCTGGGCTATTTCGTCTATATGCTTAGAGGTATTGCGGTGATATCCGTAGCAGCCCAGGTGATCCGGGCGTAGGGAGTCGATGTCAATATACAGGATGCGCATTATAATCTCCGGGATTGCAGGCGTAATCAGCGATATTCAGAACTGGGGAGCTTCATTTACCAGGGGCAGCACAGCACCTGCTGCCTCTTGCCAACGGGAGAGCAGGTCGCCTAGATCTCTTACGCGGGCTGGTACAGTTGGTGCCATATCGAATAGTTCTCCAGGATCCATTTTCAGATTGAACAGTTTCTGTTCATTGTTCTCCATAAACCTTATAAGCTTCCAGTCTCCCTGTCTCACGGCAGCCGCAGGCTGTCCTCCCTGGTTACCATAGTGGGGGTAGTGCCAGAAAAGTGGCCGGTCGGTGAAGCTGGTGGGCTGTTCTCCCTGCAGTAACGGTATGAGACTTAGCCCTTCTCCGTTGACAAGCTGCTCCTCTTCATTGCCTGCGAACGACATAAGGGTAGGGAACAGATCAATTGTGGTTACAGGCATGTCACAGCATCCTCGTTCAATACAGCCAGATGCTGAAATGATGAGAGGCACGCGTGTGCCTCCGTCATACATCCAACCTTTTCCCTCAGCCAGCGGGAGGTTACATGTAGGAGATCCCTCTGCTGTAGAGAGGCCGCCATTATCTGATGTAAAAATTACGACAGTGTTTTCAATTGATCGATACTCTGCTACTGCTTCCAGAAGGCGGCCAATATTGGTATCAAGATTCTCTATCATGCCAGCGTAAACTGGATTGGACTGTCTGACGCGGCGAGTAACACGTTGATTTCGTTTGTGTTCAACCGGGAAATATTCGCCTTCGATGAGAGCATCATCGCCATCAATGCCCATACAGACTGCTTTGTGCTCATACTTTTTCACCAGATCTGGTGGTGCTTCGATCGGTGTGTGCACTGCATAATGCCAGAGGTTTAACAGATAGGGCTGATCGGGATGAGTGTGTGCGTGGGATCTAACAAGCTCTATTGCTTCAGTTGTAAGCCTGTCAGCCAGGTACTCTCCTGGTTCGATATCATTCAGAGTTGGAATTTTATAGGGACTAAAGTGCCCATAGGCAGGATGTCCCATTGCACAGCCGGCAATATTTACGTCAAAACCATGGGTAGTTGGCCAGTACTCTTCCTCGCCGAGATGCCATTTACCCACATGCCAGGTGGCGTATCCAGAGTCGCGAAGTAGTGAGGCATACGTTTTTTCAGTATGTGAAAGATGGCGGATGAATGGCGCATCAATCAGGCGTCCCCGGGCACCTTCTCCATTGTGAATGTAATTTGTGATACCCAGCTGTGCAGGGCTTTTGCCTGTAAGCAGTGCAGCCCGCGATGGAGAGCAGACTGGACATGCAGCGTATGCTTGTGTAAAGCGAAGTGCATTATTTGCCAGTCGATCCAGGTTAGGAGTTTCGTAGAACTCAGAACCTGTGCACGCAAGGTCTTTCCAACCGAGGTCATCAATCAGGATGACGATGATATCTGGTTTCATTTCACATCTACTGCCATTATATGACCAGGACACTCCATTGATTCTAATCTTCTTGATACTCTGTAGGGATTCAACAACTGTATTAAGAATTCCTGTTCGATCATCGCAGACTGGCAGAACAAGCAGGTTATGATGCTTCTCCTAGATTGGCAGGTGCTAAACTGCTGGAATAAATCTGGCAGCCTGTTAGCGGTTAGACGGGGAAGTTGCTTCCATACTGTGAGACTGGGACGCATATTCACATCACAATCAATAGAGTTTGACATGCTTGGGATTAAGTTGTTCAACCAATGTTTAACATCAGTACACATCGTTAGAGTTCTCAGTTATGCACAATGGAGTTCATAAGCGGGCATTCCTGAACAGAGTTAATTAGCTTCACAATAGAGTTATGTCGGGTACACTTCCAGAGTAGCCAGAAGAAACTGAATCAATCTGGTTTAGAATACATTTTGAAGATTCTACAATTTATAGAGGAGCAAGCATTGCCAGTATTAAACCGCACATACGATCTTACTGAGAAGACAGAAGTTACCCGGTTACCTCCATATAAATTATTAGACGCTTTCAGGGCGATGGCAGCCATTGCAGTGTTGATGGTGCATGCCCGACATACAATGATAGCAATCTTCAAAAGTTCTGGTAATAACTTAATCTATCGGGTTGCGGCTCATGGTCATCTGGGTGTACAGCTTTTTTTTGTAATTAGTGGATTTTGTATTGCAAATGCTGCAGATGGTGTGCTTTTCAAACAGGCACCTATCAGAGCGTATGTATTTGCAAGAATTAAACGCATTTATCCCACATACTGGGCAGCACTGGTGCTTGCAATGCTTTTTTCAGCATCTGCAAGTCTGGCAATGCATTTTGGAATTATTCACTCTACTACCTTAGGCGGTGAAGCGGTATTCAGTCAGGGTGCGGTGTGGTACATAGCAAACTTTACGTTAACGGCTTTTTTCTGGGGTCACTTTCTTTTGATAAGTCAGGCATGGACGCTCTGTTATGAAGTGGCTTTCTACGCTATCATTGGTGCATTTATAGCCATAACTGTCAAGCTGGGCGGAACTCGCAGTCTATGCACCCTCAGCCATATTCTAACATGCATATGCCTGCTCCTTCTGGCAAGTTATCCAAAATACTTGCCATTTCCATTTCTACTGTGGCCACAGTTCGGTTATGGTGTGCTTTTGTTCGATTGTATTAAACACAAAGCATCAATAGGTTCTGTTGTAGGAATGATAGCTATTTCACTGTTTACTTTATGTATTTTGTTTTCTAGCAGAACTCCTATCATGGTGGAAGCGACCTCAACAGCACATCAGTTCGTCTTCGCATACCTGGCTGCATTAGTACTGTTAGGATTATACAAACATGACAACCTGCTACTGAGGTACCGTGGAGTTAAGATGCTGTGTGGGGTGGGAATTTTTTCCTACAGCCTCTATTTAACACATACAATGGTATTTGGAATTGTGTCCCAGGGAATGAGAATTCTAGGTTTGCCAAAACAGTTTGACATGCTCATTTTCCTGTTTATGATTCTTGCTGCCATTATCTTTGCAAGAATATTTTATCAGTTTTTTGAACGTCCAATGTTAAGCCGATACAAGGTATCTGAGATCGAAAAAGTTGAAGCTAACACTGAGAGAACAGAAGCGGGATAGTCAAAAAATCTGTTACATAGCAGTTCAAAAGTGGATCAACGAATATTGTAAGTTTATGGATATTTTGGATTAATAGGCTTTTATATCTGTTTGTTAGAGACCTTGTGAACATATCTTAAGCAGGGCTTTTCAATTAGATGCCAGCTAAATATGGCACAGAACATTCCGCCGATGAATGTGAACAGGATAAGTGGTGTTACTCCAATCTGATTGTGACTTACCCAAAGAAGAGCCATTGCTACAGGCCATGCATAGAGGTAGAGGCCATAAGAAAAATCTCCATACCTGGCAATGTGGTGCAGAGGGGATGGACAACGAAATGCTGTGAAGAAAATAATATAGGCGAAACAGGGGGCTAGCAGAAATGCTAATGAGGAAACCAGAATGGCAGCCACGAAACCTGCAACCGATACAGCAAAGATCATACCTGTATATCTTATCCTGTCTCTAAAGAGCCAGAACAGGCATCCTGTTAGAAAATAGAGAAAAAATCTTGGATATCTGCCGGGGGTGCTCAGTAGAAAGAGAGGAAATATGTGAGGATAGGGCAATAGCGCAACGGGAGGATGCAAAGGCATTCCCGGCAGAGCCAGAAGGATTAAAACCGCGATTAAACTAAGCACAACCCACTTGCTTAGCTTACGGCAACAAGCTAATAGCATAACAAGAACGTAGCATACAAACTCATATTGAATAGTGTAGGACGACCCATTAACACTTGGAACAGCCACCCCCTGTAACACAACAGGAGAGTAGATCTGAAGGACTGCTGCATAGATAATGAACCACGCGATATGGTGGGAACTCACATAACCAACTCGTTGAGTATTGGCCCAATAGCCTAACAGCCATGTCGAAAAAAGCGCAGCAACAAGAAATCCCGGGTAGATCCTTCCGACCCTTTTTAGTAAATAGTCTTTCCAACTTGCACTGCTATGCCAACTTTGTGTGATAAGATAACCGCTAATTAGAAAGAAACCATCTACAGCCATATCTCCAAGGGTGTATTGCCCATGAGTAAATCGCACGAACCACTCATGCGCTCTTCCTGCTTTTCCAGCAAGCTGCACTGGGGCATGAGCTAAAATCACTAAAAATGCAAAAAGAAGGCGAAGGAAGTCAAATCCATTCTTTCTTCGTTCAGCTTTAGCGGGTTCGTAAAGAGCAGGGGTTTCTATCGTCTGGTTCAACTTTGGTCTCTGAGATGCCACAGCAAGGCAGTAATAAGATGCATTATGCCACGTAGAATAGAATTTGAAAAGCAGGAGTCCACCAGAAATAAGTACACAACCCGTTTGGTAGCTGGTATCGGTAATTTGAGCAGTTTCAGGTTGAGGGTGTATTGATATCACATAGCTTGCATTCGGGCATTATCCTGTAGATTTTATGTAGAGATGGAGATTTGTGTGCACCGAAGTCGCCCCACTGATTATGTATGTTAAGACAATAATAACCTGGTCTTATAATTCAACTCATCCAACATCAATAGCCACTAATTTTAGTTCACATGAATTGGATAAAAATATATGCAATGTAAGAATCATGATAATGACAAGCATTATCTTAAATGTCTTCCACCTAAGTTGTTCCGACAGATTCTTCACACAGTCATTAGAATGTTTAAATTACTGTTTGAAGGAAGTAAATAGTAAATTTAGTTCTACATGTTTCTGGATAAATGAAGATGAGATATAAATAAAATCTGTACTATACTTAGCGGTGAGAGACAAGTACTAACATAAATCTATTGAACAAAATTCCCTCGCTGTGAAAAATATCTTCAAATCGCTTGACTTTTTCTAAAGTGTGTGTTAAGATACCGACAATTCTGCAAGCATTACGCATTTTCTTTCACTAAAGCACATCTTACAGTGCTTTGCATACAATAGTTGAGGGTTTCATAATGAAGATTAACAAAGAGCTATGCAACCAGAGAGTAGACACCCAAACATCTGAAGTTATGCCCCCCCCCTGTAGAAAAACGTCTACATAAACATCCATTATGGATGCGGGCGATGTCAATTTTTACACTTTCATGTACTATATGGACATTTGTACTTGCCGCACCAGCAAATGCATTGGCTCATCCTATTGTTAAACCTCAACGAATTAATTATATAAAACCATATAAAACTCATGACCAGGCAGCATGGCATACAATAAATTATTATCAGCCTTCTGCTGCAGTACCAATTGAACATGTGAATTCTAAAGTAGCTGCTCTTTACAAGTATTGGCCAGGAGAACTCATAGATCCAATTGGACAATTTGTTCATTCAATTCCTGAAGGCCAGACGAATTTATGAAAGTTAAGACTGCATAAAGAGAAAATGCCAGTTTTAGAAGAGGCAAGATTGCACCTTTTGCTTGGCGAAGCGGAAATTGGAAAAGAATGGCCAGAAATGGTCAGATGGCAGCTGAGAGAAGTTCAAAATTTAACTGGAAAACAATCTCCATATTATGGCAGAGCTGCATTTGATTTAGCAGTTGCACAATATCGAGCTGGTGCATATATCGATTCAGAGCATCGATTTATGGCATTGATCACTTCCAAACCTGCACTGCTTGGGTATGATAAACGCAACGCCATTATGATGTACAGACACGCTGATACTTGTGCATCTTATCATCTTTCTCATGAAAAACTTGGTATACCTGAACCGACAGCGCTTGATCCATTATGTGCCGCGTCTGCTATGGCAGTCTGTTTACGGTCAATGAATAAAAGTTACAGTAAATGGTATGTTTCAGCTGCAGTTCATCATACAGGAGAAGGAAGTGATCTGCAGAATATTGTGAATGGTGCAAAACGTTTAGGATTAGATGCCCAGCCTATGTCTATAACATCTGATTCAGCTCTCATGCGAATGCCTATGCCCTGTATTGGTTTTGTTGAGCATGACCATTTTATTGCACTCACTGGAGCAAACACAAATGGTGTGACATATATCTGCAGCGATTGTGGTCCATGGCCAGGCGGGATGGTACATCTAAGCTGGAATCAATGGCATGCTTTGGATGCCAGTGCGTATATTTACATTACTAAGCCTGCTTCAATTGCAGAAGCAGAAGTAGATGAACTCATAGGCAAACAAGATCCCTATCTGAAGAATAATCCACTGTTGCAAAAGCTGGTTGATTCTGAATGCCAAGGCGTATCTGGCGGGGGCTCACTTAGCAATAATCAGACAACAACAAGATGTGGTTTTACCCCGGCAGCTCCGCATTGCACGAGTGATACCAACTGTGCAAAAGATGGTTGTCCTGGTGATAAAAATGGTAAAGGACCAAAACAGCCGCCAACCGCAGCAAAAACCATGTCTGTTGCGCCAAGTTCATCTGGACCATCGATGCATGACCCGGTGAATTTATCAACTGGAGAAGAAGAGTATGGTCCTGAGCAGGATCTGGAAGTGTACAATCCAATTGGACCTGCTGTTAATTGGGACAGGATGTACGACAGTCTGCGTGGAGACGACCCTACTTACGAATACGATGATTATGGTTCTGGGTGGACACAAAACTACAATATGGGGATCTATGACCCAACGCCTCAATCCAATACGCTTCTCAACCAGGGAGAAACTGAAACAGTTGCATTGCCTGGAACGAATTCACCTGCAACTGGATTAACCTGGGACATTCTCTTAAATGGAGTCAGTGTAGCCACATCATCCTCTCCAAACGGCTGGCAAGTTAGTGCCTCAACAGGTTCAGCAACAGTTAAAGTACCTTCCAATGCCTCTATCGCTGATAATTATGAACTCCGAGCTATATCCAGTTCTGGTCCACAACCAGGATTGAATGCAACGACACCTATCGGTGGAGGTGGAAGTGGATCACCAGAGTCTGGTTATTTCGATGTACTTCCACAATTCACTACAGCGCAAGCATCAAACGTTACCCTACCTTTAAATGGATCTGACTTACCAGCAAATGGTGCCAACTGGGATATCACATACAACAATTCAGTTATTGCATCATCTAATCAGCCTTTAGGATGGTTTGTAGCTGCTACTATGGAAGGAAGTTCCAATGCTGTTACAATCACCACGCCGGATGGTGCAGTTTTAGGTGCTGGATATGAGGCCAGAATAAATAATGGTCAAGGGACTGGCTCTGTTCATTTCACTGTGGAAGCACCACATCTGCAGCCAGGCATAGGTACAAAATATATCTTTTTCCCAAATGGCAGCAGAATTAGATTCACTGTGAGTGCCATACCAACTGCATCCAATCCTATCGTGAATGCAGTAGTCGAGAATGGACATGCATATCTTGTCCAGTGGTGTTATGATACTAACAGTGCCTTTGGTCATTACATTATTACAGATTCTTCCAGAACAAAATGGGTAACAACTGGCGCTGTGGATGAAAATGGAGCAGGATATGTCTGTTATTCACTTGCCCAACAGATTGATTCAAGCGGTAATTATATCAACTTCCTTTATAACGGAGTTGGACCAAGTGGTTTTCCACTTATGAGTGCTATCACAGACAGTCAAAATGTACCACTTTTAACTATTACCCGTACTACAAATGGAACTGGGAATATTACAGCAATATCAGACCGATATGGACGAAGTGTCTATTACCATGAATCTACATATGCTACTCAGAATGTTCCGATTCCCTGGAACCAGTCAGCACAAGAATTAGATCATGTGTCACAAATTGTTACTACCAACTCACCATCACCACCTGACAGGGAAATATATGGATTTGCATTGTTCAGCAATGGAGAAGGAAGCGAGTTAGTGCCATATCTGCATACTATCACAGTTCCATCCCCAACAGGAACAGGTACAGCTACAGCCACCATTAACTATTCCAGCATTGGTACCGTTTCCAGTATTGTGGATGCAAATGGAAATACCCGCTCTTATTCGGCAGTGAATGGCAATGAATCTCAAGTTACAGTTACTAACGCACAGGGTACAGTAGTCTATAAATATGAAGTTGGATTCGACAATAATATGAGTGAAACCAGTATTACAAATGGATCTGGAACCACATATAGCGAATCTGTTTATTCAAATGCAAATGACCCATTGCGACCTTCCCAGACAGTGGATGGAAATGGAGTTGCTTCTGGTAATTCAAAGGGAGTCACTACCACCACATGGGATACCTATGGCAATGCTTTGTCTACTACCAGCCCTTATGGTACTGTTACTAACTTCACATATAATTACTCAAATTTTGCATTAGGTGAACTAACCAGTGCTCAGGAAGGTGCAAAAACCCCTTCTACATTCACATACTATGAGCCATCTGGACTTATTGCAAGCATTACATCTGCAAAGCCAGGAACTACAAGCGGTCCCACAGTGACGATGAGTTTCACCTATGATACGATCGGTAACCTTGTCACAGAAACTATGCCAGGAAATAGTGCTTCAGCTACTATCACAAAAACCTTTAACTACACACAGGATGGAAGCTATAGTCAACATGAAGGGCTTCATGAACCGATTGCTGTAACAGATAATCTTGGTCATACAAATCATTTTCGGTATGATGCATTAAGCAACAAAATCGCTGAAATGGATGCACTTGGCAATGAGACTGATATGACCTATAACATTGCCAACCAGCTTTCTACGATTACATTTGCTGCCGCAAATATGGATGGCAATGGCCGATGGCAGGTTGTGGATAGCTATCTCTATCCTACAGGCCCAATGATGGCGATGACACAGTATAACGAGAGTGGAAATGCTATTTATCAACACCTCTTCACGTATGGACCCGAAGGAGAATCGTTAACTAGAACTGGAAGTACTCAACCAGTTAGTGAGACTTACGACGCCTGTTATCGACCAATAACTGTCACAGATGGTGACGGCCAAACAACCCACTATACTTATAACAGTGCTGGCTATCTTGCCAGCTATACATACCCTATGGGCCAGACCTATCAGTTTACATCCTATGATGATGATGGAAACCTGTTGCAAAGAATTGATGGCAGGGGAGTTGTGACTAACTATGTGTACAATGATCCTGAAAGCCAAATTACAGATATCCAATATCCGGCGACCTCAGCCATAAATGTCCACTACTCATATGACATGTATGGGCGTCGTACTGATGTTACTGATGGAACAGGGTCCAGAACTACCATCTACGACGATACCAATACTCCTACTGATGAGACTACAACATATACTGGACTTCCAGCGGAGACCATCAGTTACTCCTACAACGCTGATGGAAGCAGATCTGGAATGGTACTTCCAAATGGTGGGAATTTTACATATAACTATGATGGTGCACAAAGATTAGTCGGTATGACTAATCCCAGTGGTCAGAACTGGTCATGGACATATCTTGCTAACGACTGGCTTATTCAACAGAATGATAATAACCAGGTTTTAGAGAATGTAACTCGTGATGCCAGAGGATTTGTTACGGCTCTAAATAATGTTTTGGATAATGGTCAGAATACAGTTCTGTCGTCATATGGCATTAGCTATGATTCACAGGGTGAGATTGGCTCAGTTGCTGCTAATGTGCCTGGAATTGCATCATTGACAGGTACGACGGATTTCAACTACGATTACCAGACTGAATTGACATCAGAACAGTCGACTCGTATGGGATCCTACAGCTATAACAACGCCTACGACGCTGCAGGAAACCCTACTACTTTCAAAAATGCAGCTAACACATTTAATGCCAATAACCAGAATACTGTAGAAGGCTATGATGCCAACGGCAACCCAACACAATACTTTGGTGCGGCAGTAAACTGGGATGCTGAGAACCGCATGACCAGCTTTGGTACAGTTCTGACTGCGGGTTATATGAGTGATGGTATGCGGGCATGGAAGCAGAACGCTAATGGCAAGACCTATTTCCTTTATGATGGATCACAGCCAGTCATGGAGATCAGCAGTACTGGCAGTACTTTGGCAACGAATACCTTCGGACCCAGCGGTCCGTTAGCCCGCACTAGCAACGGCCGCACCCTGCTGTATACCACAGACGTGCAGGGCAACGTAAGCCAGCAGATCAACGCCGCCACTGGAGCAGTGGTAGCAAGCTATGGCTTCGATGCCTGGGGGCACAGGTCGGTGGTCACCAATGATCAAACTGCATCCAGCGATCCGTATTCGGGCTTCGGCGGTATGGTAGGGTACAATACCGACTGGGAGACTGGTCTGGAGTTGTGCGGACTGAGGTATTACGATAGTGGTACAGGCAGGTGGCTAAACCGGGATCCTATGAGCTATGCGGGTGGGGTGAATCTATATAAGTATTGCGATAATTCTATCACCAGCGATCATGATAATAGAGGGACATTTGATTGGGGGGGGATTGGAGGATGGACTGCATTATCATGTTTAGCTCTACTAGTTGAAGTGTTAGGGTCTGGAGGAACATTGTGTGATGTGGGAACGAGCTGTCTTTGCACATTAATCACAATGATTGTGATGGATGCAATAGACGCAGTAACAGATGGAATAGGAATTCTCCTCGCATCATGTCTTGCAGGTTTGATATCCTCAGCTTGCAGTGAACTTTTGGGTTGGCTTTGCCATCGTGGTGATTGTCCTTCTGAGCAAGAAAGTCCATATTGTCGAATGATTGGGTTTGTATTCGGTATTTTAGCTGGCTGTATTGCAGGTCTTATAGGCTTGGGTGTACCAGAAGGGGAAGCAAGAGATATTATTGCAAATTTATATGCTGCATTATATGGTGCAATTGGTTCAATATTTGGAGATAGTGAATATCAGAATCCTTTATAATATGGTTAAAGATCATGATAAATATTCACAGTTAATCCAAAATTTGAAAGGTCATCGATGATTAAATCCATCATAAGCATTTTATATTTCCCTTTTTTTATATTATTGGATCGTCCGTCTCAACATAGTAGTCTAGAGAAAGCGAATAATATTCTAGGAGGAGGAATCCTGCTTGTAATCTTTGCTCTGGTCTTCAATATTCCAACAATCAATGCTATGTTTCATGGCCATAACATTTTTACATATACAATCACACAGGTGGATAAATATGGACATTCTTATCAAATGCCTATTTCATCACTATTTTATATTGGTTTATTATGTAGTATTTTTGGATTATATTCGGCAACTGCCGGCATTTTTTATAAAATATATAAACTTTATGAATAAAGTAAATCTATCCAAAAATTAGTTATATTAAATGAATATCTCTCGTATTATTTTCTATGAGCCACAAGTCTTTTCTTATTATATATCTTCTAGTTCGCAAGAAATATAAAACAAGAATATTCGCAAAAGAAAAAATCAAAGATTTGATTTTTCACAAAATTGAAACCTGTGGTTTTCGTTTGCACGGAGTTGTCTTAACCAATATATCTGTATATTAAGGTTATTCGTGTAAGGTTTTTTAAACCAAGAAGGATTTCTATCAATTTTTAGACAAGTTGTTGTGATGGAGATCGCAAGAGAATGTCTCAGTGCATGCTTCTTTGCTACAGACTTGCAGAGCAATGTAAGCCTAGAGATATATGATTTTATCGGTACAGTAGTTACCAATTTCTGCCAATGATCCATACTCGGGCTTTGGCGGCATGGTAGGCTACTATACCGACTGGGAGACAGGCTTAGAACTTTGCGGGTTGAGGTATTGTAACCTTCACTTCGAGAATAAACGGGAATTCAAAGGAGTCACTTCAGAAGAACTCCATTAGAAACGGAATACTATCTATAAACCTATCTTGGACACATTCAAATAGTGGCAGGCAGAGCAGAGTGTAGTCATGCTTCTCAAAAAGCAAATTAGGCTCAGTTATACGCTACTGTATTAACCAATGGCCAAAATTACTGGGTTACATCCAGGATGTGAGGCTTGGGCTAGACTATTATAGATCTGAGAGAACAATCCAGACCTATTTGATTGAACCCAAGAACTGGATGTTTACTAATATATCTGAAGGTGCTGAAGCATCTGCCATTTACTACAGCTTCATTGAAACAGGCAAAGAAAATGGTCTGTACACATATGGCTATCTCAATAATGTCTTTGATATTCTGCCCAATATGAAAACATCAGATCCTAAATCTATTGCTGAACTAATGCCCTGGTATGAAACCATGCAGATTATGTGCAGGATCGCTATCCCCAAGCAAGATTGAATTAATTATAACAGTTATCCTATCAGGTTTGATATGTGGGTACTTTTTGACGCTTACTTTGACTCTTACGTATTCAATAAAGGATATTCTTCCTTCTATGTTGAAATCACTTCATATGAGGTACTTATTGAATGTTGTATAAATTTAAACGCGTTATCAAAAATCCTTCCATTGTCCGAAATGTTATCTTGTGGAACTGTTACGTTTGCCGGGTGAAGCTGTCAAATACATTTCATGAATCCCGGCGTCCCTCCACCGTATCTTGCTCATTGAATGAACTAATCGAAATCAACAACAGACGGACTTTAGACACTGACATGAGCGATCATCTTCCTCATCTTTTCGCTATTAGTATGCTAGTGAAACCTGAGTTAATAGTTGAACTGGGTGTGAGAGATGGTGACAGTACCTTCGTATTGGAGCGGGTTGCCCGTTTGAACAGTTGTCCGCTCATCAGTGTTGATCTTGATGACTGTTCTGCAGTTACTGACTGGAAAGACTGGCATTTTGTACAACAGGACGATATTTCATTCGCTCGTGAATTCTCAGAGTACTGTTCGAAACTGGGATTGAGAAATCGGGAAATAGACGTCTTATTTCTGGATACAAGTCATCTGTATGATCATACTGTTCAGGAGCTTGAGCACTGGATCCCACTTCTGTCCAAAAAAGGTTGTCTAATTTTACACGATACCAATCATCACCGTTCTGTGCAAAGACAGGATGGTAGAGCGATGTTGTGTGTTGAAAATCGTGAGGTCACATCTGCTCTAGAGAAATACTTCTGCTGTCAATTAGATACAGTAAATGATTTCATCACAGTTCATTCGGGCTGGCTTATAAGTCATAGAGCATGCAGTTACGGCTTTACAGTGATACAGCGAATTTAGGAACTACTCATTAGTTCGTTTATAAGTGACCTATAAGCACACTTCAACGAGATAAAAAATCTTGTGAATTATGGATGTAAAGTTTGAAATCTATTGCTGAGACTTATTCTGGCATGCTTTCCTGAGTTCGGCTGCATGGATGGACCATGTGCTTTTAGGGAAACGTTTGTCAAAAAGATCTAGCAGGCTGAGTGCAGCTTCAGGCTGATCAAGTTTGTACACATAAATGGATGCAGCTTTCAGTATTCCGTTTTCGGCTTCAATACTAACCTCTGCATTGAGTACCATCTCTTTGAGAAATTCTGCGGCATAACTGCTTTCCTCAATCTCTTCCAGTGCACAGCCCAGCATATATTTCCATTCTGTGCTTAATTTTGGCAATGGGAGATGTCTGCTAAGAAGTTCACACAGGCAGCGGGCAGCTTCAAGTCTGTTACCTGCCTCCATACAGCTCGAAACGTTTTGACCAAGAAGAGTGGATGCCTGATCTGTATCCCCCAGCATAAACCAGCAGAGTGCCAGCTGTTTACGAGCCTCCAGGTTGCTGGGATCGTGCTGAAGGACATGTGCCCACCTTTTCATGGCTGCACCAGGCCGGGTACTCTCCATGGCACTCTCCGCATCCTGTTTCATATAGGCACTCTGACCCAGTCTGGAGAGACCCATAAGGTGCGCTATCACCAGTCCACATACAAATCCCCCCACATGTGCCCAATGGGCTACCCCGTCTTGCTGCCTTCCGGTTAAAATTGCCCACAGCCCTGAACTCATTTCATAGAGCAGGAATAGAGAAACTACTGTGACAACATGTGGCTTAACAGGGATTAGTGTGAAAGAGATACGTGCTCTGTAGTATCGAACAGCATAGAGCCCAATTAGTCCTGCACACGCTGCAGAAGACCCCAGGATGGGCTCCATGGCGATACGAGAATCCAGTAGTCGTATCGTAATTGCATCCTGCAGAAGGCCGCCGGTAATACCGCAGATAATAAAGAGAAGGATTGTGCGCAGAGAGCCAATTGCATCTTCCACGCCAGCACCGAATACCCATAGAAAAAACATGTTCAGCAGAAGATGTATAAACCCGGCCTGCAGAAACATATATGTGAGAAGCGAATACAGGTGGAAGTTTGCAGGCACGATTCCGATATACATGAACAAGCGTGAAACGGGCATTTTTGTAATGCCGGATACCATGTACACAAGTGGTAATAGAATTGCCTGCAGACCAATAAGCACGAGAATAGCATAGGGACGTCTGTGTGTCTGCTGGTCTGTTGCATAAGGGAGAATCAATGTATAATCTCTCGAGTTCCTGTTTTTCTAAATTTACTAATGAACCGTAAAGAAGGGTGCCATTTTAGCAAATTTTTTTGGTCCAACACCTCTTACCTGCTTAAGGTCATCCAAACTCTGAAATCCGTGATTCTGTGTACGAAAAGCAATTATACGTTCAGCCATGGAAGGACCCACGTCAGGCACCCTTTCCAGGTCGGCCGCAGATGCTGTATTGAGATTGATTACACCCTGTGATGGACTGTGAAGCTTGTTAGATCTGGAGGAGCTGTGAGCGTGTCTGGAAGCTCTTTTGCTGATACTGGTAGCGGTGACTGGCGAGGCAGCCATGGCGGTATCAGGAGCAGCATCCTGCTGTGCTATTGGCTCTGCTCCGCCGGTGGGATACTGGGCACGTGTAGGAAAGTAGAGCTGTGATCCATCCTGTGCGGGTGCTGCCAGATTGATGGCATCGGTATTTGCCTGACTGGTGGGTCCTCCTGCTGCCTTAAGAGCATCAATATTGCGTGCATTGAGTGCCAGGTGATAAACACCTGGGTGTTTAACAGCGCCTGCAACATCAACAACAATCTGTTTTGGTGTAGTATCAGCTGCGGACGTATTACTTGCTGAAGCATTCTGGCTTGTCTGCTGATCTGGCATGTTAGGTGGATTAAGAGGCAAAGCAGGTGCCTGGGGAAATGCCTGCTGAATGGAGAGTGGTTTATGGGCAAAAAGAATGCCAGATTTCAATCCTTCATATCCCACTGCTGCCACGAGCACAACAACGATAAACAGAATGCCCTGTGTTTTCCGTTTGCTCTGCATTATACATCTGCCCTTTGCTTACTTGCACCGCCAGTTTACTTCTATTCACTTGTGAAATAATTGCACCAAATTACATATTCCAACATTATTGAGTAGTACTCAGGCATCAAAGTTGTAGAAATTTTATATTAGCGGGTGGCCACATAGTATATTCTATCCGTTGTGGGTGAGGTTGCTCTGAATGTGTAAGCTCTGTATGTGGTGATATTTCTATATCCCACCTGCTGCAGCATCTCTCTCACTTCATCTTCCCTGTAAGCGAACTGGTGATGAACTTCTTTGAACTTTACTGGATGATCTGGACGGGCATAGTACGAGAATTCCATATCAATGGTGCATCTTCTACTTTCAGGATTGTAGCTGCTTGTCCAGATATATCTCAGCTCATCATCTGTATCTATATTGTTCTGATCGAAGAAGTTGTTCATCAACGCATATTCAGAATTCATATCGAAAACGAATAGGCCGTTTGAAGTGAGATGTGCATAAACCCTCTCTATGGTCATATACAGCTGGTCAGGCTCCAGAATGTAGTTTAGACTGTCGAACAGACTTACGCATAGATCAAACCTTTTGCCAAGAAGATCCATTTTTGCACCGTCCTGTACATAGTACGGTATGGATAATCCTTTAATTTCAGCTTTCCTGATGGCCTCTTTTATCATCTCAGGAGCGATATCTACACCCACTGCAGAGTAGCCTGCCTCCGCCAGAAGTTCAGTCACATTTCCAGTTCCACAGGCTAAGTCCAGCACATTACGTGGTCTGGCACGTTTAGCATGAAGAATCCGTGCCAGATACTCCATCCAGGATGTGTATGGAACACTGTTCATCAGCAGATCATACACAGGAGCTACATTTGTAAACTGTGTATCCGAGCCTGTTTCCTCATTCACTGGCATGTTGTGTTGTATTGGTCCGCTCAATTTGTTATCTAGTTCTTAACTGTAGCTGTTAACTCTGGAAACAGAATTGAAACATTCAGAAAGTATCCGGGCCGATACCTTGACTGCAGCGTTAAGATTCTGAAACAGGATTGTAGACTTGGTGGGCTTTGCAGCTCTGTTTGTGGTAGTACAGATGCGAAGTGAGCGGCATCTGATGCACTGGACTGGGTAAGAATGCGTTGTGCAAGACCACCATCTCCGTTAGTGTTTGCATAGGATGCCATTGCAAGCAGTACATCTGGCGCACCATTCAAGAGCGGCTCAAACTGGTTGAGCAATGCTTTTGCCCTATTGTTGTCTTTAAGAAGAGCAAGAAGGAGACCATTCGGGATGGCAGATGCTGCGTTTTTGCTGTCTATGGTTAAGCCAAACTGGGTCATTTGCTGAGCGATATCGGTTTGTGGCTGATTTGCCAGCAACTCTCGTTCAGCCGATAACTGAACCCAGATACCAGGCTGTAATGGATCGACAAAAACGGCTGAATGCAGTGTGCTTTGGGCTACCTGAGCGTCTCGTGTTGCCAGATGCAGGGCAAAGAGTGCGTCACCAGCATCTGGAGATTGTGAGTGTGCTTTATCTGCCATTGCAACCGATTTTGTAAAGTGCCCCTGCATCATAAGAGCGTATGAACCCACAATTAGAGAAGGAGTATTGGAAGCTGTGATGCCAGGTTTTAAAGCATTCAGTGCTTCAGCGGGATGGTGTAGAAGAACCAGCGAAAGGGCATACACAGAGGAAAGTGAGTAGTTATCTGTATTCTGTTGAGAGGGAACCGCCAGTAAAACCAATGAATCGTTGTATTTATGCAGTGCAATATCCACTAACCCCTGCAAAGTTAATACTGTTAACGAAGGATTTTGGGAACTGGAGAGCGGTTTAAGAAGTGCATCCGCCTGATCTGGCATTGCTGCACTCAATAGAACTTCCACCTTCTTCTCCAGTTGAACATCGGAGCTTCCCTGGAACGGCATGCTCATTTTGAGTTCACCAATCTGCTTCTCAGTTGATAGCACGTTGCTTAGCAGTGTAGAAGTTTGAGCACTGTAATCGGGAATAAGCAGCATATGTAGCTCAGCAGTGACCAGCGTTTGCATTGCGTCCACATTTTTTGAGAGGTTCTTGGCAGAAACCAGCAGATTTTTCGCCCCCACATAATCATAATTTCCCAATGCCAATTGTGCCAGTGTATCACTTGCCTGAATATATGTGGGATCAGCTTTCAAGGCACATTCTGCTCGCAGTTTTGCAAGTTGCAGATTATTCTGCTTCAAAGCGTCTTGCGCTTGCTGCTCCAGAGCAGGTGCACCAAGGCTTAGGTGATTGTCTACAATGAGAGAGATGGAGGCGGTTTTGGTATTTCCATTGTCATCGGTCACAACGGCTTTAATAGTGTGTTTGCCTTCTGTACCTGTAATCGTATTCCAGTCAAACTGATAGGGAACACCTGTAATAGTGGCTTCCAGTTTATCATCCAGATAAAATTGAACCTGATCGATAAGCACAGGGCTTTTAACAGTGGCAACAACACTGGCAATATCACCCACAGTCTGACCGTTTTTCAAATTGAATGTGATTGCAATTGCTGCGTTTGCCTGAGAGGCACACAAGCCGGAAAATAGTGCGAAAATTAACGCAATGAAGGATGGACAAATTCTGCGAGCAGTGTTAGACATGGAGTGCATCTTCCTCAGTGTACCGGGTTATTTAATGGTGTTTCAGTTAGAGCTGAAAACGGAGAATTACCTAATGTCATTTCGGCAGGTGTGCCATCTGTCAAAAAAGAGATCTCGCCAGTTGGATCATCCATATTCTGAGACAAAGGAAAAGTTGCCGAAACGGTTTGCCCTGGCTTGAGGGCAGGAAATACATCTCCATTTAAGGATGGAATCCTTAGCTTCACAGAGTAGACAGTATACGCACCAGAATTTGTGAGACTCACTTTAATCTCTTTTCTATCGGAGCTTATGGCTACTTGCGGAGTGAGAGAGTACATGGATGCCACAATGTGAGCCATTGCTATTTCCAGATGAGTGATATCATTATTAACCACTTCTGCTGAATATGCGGCATGCGGATGGTAGAGTGCAATATTCCTACAGACAGACTGATCCTGACCAGCACATAACAGTATCCATCTTATCTTCTCGCAGATGGTGTGGAGGTTCGTCAATTCGGATCGATTGAGGTGCAGTATATCTCTCCAGCATCGCGATCCATTAAGTGCAATGGAGACGTCCCTGTCAGATTTTTTTAGGCGTATCAGACCTTTTATTGCCTTCTGGAATGCAGATAGCGCTACACCAGAGTAGTTAACAAAGTGTATCAGTGTTGTGTCTGAGCACTTTACATGTAACTGAATTGTACCTCCAAAAGGAAGTGCTCTACACTGAAGCCTTGAAAATGTGGTGGTGGCTGATGTTCCACTGCCTTCAATGGAAGTTATAGAAATGGAATATGCTCCAGATTTCAGCCGTGTAGTCAAGTTGACAGGCTGAGAAGCGCAGTTTCGTATGATTATCGCACTCTGGGATTTCCACTTAACGGCAGTAATCGCAGGGACAGTGGAAACAGCTGCAGCAGATGCATCCGTGTTTGCAAGATAGATCTTTGCCGGCGTGGCATCTAACGGGATAGGGAAAGTTGCACATAATCCCGAATCGGGCCAAGAGTTAGTATCTCGGGAGTTCAGAGTGTGTGTCATGTCGATGTGTACAATGAGCGGAGTTGTAGCAGGTGGCATTGGATCGAAGCCGCCTAACATAAGGCTTAACAACAGCAGTAGACATATTTTCAAAGGGAATCTGTATCCCCGGTAGACACGATGACACAGCGTACTCTTTTTTCAAACTCTTCTCTGTCAACCATAATCCGTCTCCCGCATGTATCACACTGGATACCAATGTCTGCACCTGTTCGAGTCACGGTCCATATCTTTCCTCCACAAGGGTGCTGTTTGCGCAGCTGGACTTGCATCCCAGAAACAAGATTATGGATAACAGGCACTTAATTATGCTCCAATACACATAAATACCAATATATTATACAACAGCTTTAAACGCCTGAATTCTCCCGTACATTAACAGCAGAGTGCTACACAATTAAATAAAATCGAGGAAAAAAGGAATCGCTGAAGATTAAATTAACATTCTTAGGCTTCAACTGAGGAAGTGAATGGTGTGTTTATCATCTCACTTCCTCAAGATTTTGCATTGCAAATGTGTCAAATGAGAGCGGATTAGCACCTGTATGAATAAGCCTGTGATATCCTGCAGCTGCAATCATCGCCGCATTATCTGTACATAGTTCAGCATCAGGAATAACAAGCTCCACGCCAGATGCATCAGCCATCTCACGCATGCGCTGCCGCAGTCTCATGTTAGCTGCAACACCTCCAACTACGCATACCGTGCGACAACCAGTCTCCTCTAGTGCTCTCTTTGTTGTGTTGACCAGCATTGCTACAATGGCCTCCTGATAGCTGGCGGCAAGATCTTCAACTGGATGTGCCTCAGGATTATTTTTAAGATGTGTTCTTAGTGCTGTTTTAACTCCACTAAAACTGAAGTTAAATGTGTTTCCCATGTAGGATCTAGGGAAGTGGACCGCTTTTGGATCACCTTTTATAGACAATCTGGCAATGGATGGTCCACCAGGATAGGGCAGATCCATCAATCGTGCCCCTTTGTCAAAAGCCTCTCCTGCTGCGTCGTCCATTGTACGCCCAATAAGAGTATAGCTGCCGTGCCCCATCATTTTTACCAGCATGGTATGTCCACCTGAAACTATAAGAACAAGCAGTGGAAACTCTTCTGCAAGGTGTGGTGAGGTGAGCAGGGCAGAATAGAGATGCCCCTCGTGGTGATGAACTGCTGTCACAGGGAGTGAGTGAACAAGTGCTATTGCTTTTGCCGTAGAGACTCCAACAAGGAGTGCTCCAAGCAGTCCTGGCCGATTGGTCACAGCGATAGCGTCAATCTCATGCCATCCTGTAGAGGCTTCGGAAAGCGCCTCCTCAATAGTGGGCAGAATGAGTTCCAGGTGCTTCCGGGATGCAACTTCAGGAATCACACCCCCATATTTTGCATGCAGGTCTGCCTGGCTGGAGACTATATTGCTAAGGATGCGCTCCCCATCTACTACAAGGGCAGCCGATGTTTCGTCGCAGCTCGTCTCCAGGCCAAGAACGATCATAGCGCTGGAACGGCATGTGTGAGTGGCAGCTGAGAGGTTCCTGAAAGATACAGGTCCACCCCACGTGCACACTCACGACCCTCAGCAATTGCCCAGACAATGAGTGACTGACCTCTTCTCATGTCACCGCATGCAAACACACCAGGCACACTGGAAGCATATGAAGAGTCGGTCTTGACATTGCCGCGGGCATCCAGCTCAACCTCCAGCTCCTTCAGCATTCCTTCATGAGCAGGATGCAGGAAGCCAAGGGCAAGCAGTACCAGATCGCACTCGATGGTAAATTCTGAGCCAGGCACTTCCTCCATTTTCCGTCTGCCCTGTTCGTCCATGTTTGACCATTCCAGGCGAATGCCGTTGAGATGTGTAAGTTTTCCGTCTTTTCCGGAAAACGATTTAGTGCTGACACTCCAGTCTCTATCTCCACCCTCTTCATGTGCGGCAGATGTGCGCAGGATCATTGGGTACTTGGGCCATGGCATTGTCTCATCTCTGGATGACGGTGGCTTGGGCATGATTTCGAACTGGGTTATGTGGGTAGCGCCCTGTCGAATGGCCGTACCAAGACAGTCAGCACCTGTATCCCCTCCACCAAGGATTACAACCTTTTTGCCATTTGCGGATATTTCCGGGGATTGGCCCTGCCAGGTTTGTGAAACTCTGCGGTTCTGTTGCGGAAGATAATCCATTGCAAAATGAACGCCATCCAGCTCTCTGCCAGGCAGGTTCAGGTCTCTTGGAACAGTGGAGCCTCCCGCCAGGACCACAGCGTCATGCTGCATCTGTAACTGTGCGACTGAAACGCTGACACCTACATTCACACCACAGTTAAATACTATGCCTTCTTCCTTCATCTGTTCAATACGGCGGTCTAAAAACCGCTTCTCCATTTTGAAATCAGGGATACCGTACCTCAGCAGGCCGCCGGGCTTATCGTCGCGCTCATATACTGTAACGGTGTGGCCCGCCCTGTTGAGCTGTTGCGCACATGCCAAACCTGCTGGCCCCGATCCCACAACCGCTACGGTTCTCCCTGTACGTTTTTCGGGAAGCTCTGGCACAATCCAGCCTTCATCCCAGCCTCTAATTGCGAGGGTTTCCTCTATGCGCCTGATTGTCACCGGTTCCTGATTGATACCGAGTACGCAAGAAGTCTCACATGGTGCAGGGCATAGCTTGCCAGTAAATTCAGGGAAGTTATTGGTTGCATGAAGCTCTGCAAGAGCTTCTTTCCATCTGCCACGGTATGCAAGATCGTTCCAGTCTGGAATTATATTGCCCAGAGGACAACCCTGATGGCAAAAAGGTATCCCGCAGTTCATACAACGGGATGCCTGCATTTTAACTTTCTCAGCAGGAAACTCCTCGTAGAACTCAAGCCAGTCATGCGTTCTGTCTTCTACCGGTCGTCGCTGTGGCAACTCTCTGCCATACTTTAAAAACCCTTTTGGATCTGCCATGCAATTGCCACCTTTCACATTTTCTTAACAAATGATCACGGAGCTGTAATATGCTCAATTTATATGCACTCAAGAAGTGGACTATAAGGATACCATGAACTGAGGGGTTCTATACGAATTAATACGCATTATTGCTCGATTATAATGGGCTGTGTGCAGTTTTGCAGCCTTATTGAAGATGATTAAGCTTAATCTATATTCAGAAACCTGAGAGATTTGTTGATATGATTGCACTAATTGCACAGAGAACATTCCTGAGTTCTCTGTGCAATTAAGTATCAAACTCTATGCGAAACTTATCTGCGCCATACAGTTATCTGGCTACACTAGTTGGCAGTGTTTAGTGAAGCGCCTGACAGGTAACCTCATTGCCAAGGTAATTGTATCTTTCAGGCATGCAGGTAAAGATGATAATCTGACATTCCTTCGCAGCTAATGAAAGTACAGCCCCCATTAGCTTTAGCCTGTTATTATCTGTGAAGCCCAGAGCGTCATCGATAATAAGGGGAGTGCCACCATCCTGCGCAACAATCATACAGCAGGCTGATCGGAAGATGATGGAGATCTGCTCTTTCGTGCCTCCGCTCAATGAAGCAAACGGCACAGTTTTGCCGTCAAGTGTTCTGTTCACAACTTCCAGATCTTCATTAATTTCGACAGTGAATGATGTGCCAAATACCAGCTTGCCGAGGTAGTCCACTTTCTCTTTCAAAGGGCGTATATAGGCTTTCCGTGCGTTGTCTCGCTCTTCGCTCATGATGGTGAAGAGACATTTTGCTGCTTCAGCCTGCCTTCGAATAGCCCTATCCTTCTGTTCAAGATGCATTCTTGCACTGATTGCAGCATCGTACTTTTCATGAAGTCCATCTTCCCCATGTATTTGCAGTCTGGTTTGAACTTCTATTAACTCATTACTACATACGACCTGTCGCTTTTCTAAAGTCTGGATAGACCCTTTCGTGGTGGATACTAAAATTTTCACTCTTTCAGGAGATTTCGCTTCCAGTGCGGCTATGCTGGATTTTAATGTACTATCATTCTGCTCAACTTTTGTTTTTGCTTCGAACAATGCAGACTGTAATGCTTCATCAGAAATTGATTCTCTAGCATTCTTCAGATTTTTTTCTTTAATCTTTAATGTACTTGCAAGATGTTCGACTAACACAACTGCTTCTCGATGCTGTGTATGAAGTCTATCTCTCACATCTCGGGCCGATTCATACGTTTTTTGTACTGTTTCTACCTGTGTGATTATCTTTTGTAACTGTTCTGAGACTATTATCAGCTCTCTTTTTGCTGCATCGGCATCTTCACATATGGCAGGAACAGGGGTGCGGTTTTGAATATAGGTATTTGTGACTTCAGTTAACTGCAGTATCAGACTTTCCAACGCATCGAACGTAAGATCCTTGAGGTTCTCTTTTTCTACTCTCGCTTTTAGAGCAATAGATTGTGTTGCTTCTGTGTGAGCTTCGAACGCCGACTGCACCTCTGATGGATCGGATATGCCTGCAGTCCTGCAAGCCTTAGCAAGGGTTTCTTTTGCCTTTTCAACCTTGAGCAGTATCTCTTCAATACTATTGCCAGTTGTAATCTCAATTTCCAAAAGTTGAGGGATATTGAGTACTGTTTGACGTGAGACTGAGATTGGGAAGTTCTCGCCTGCTTTGAGGAGTATTGGCTCGCCGTTTACCGAAAGCTGGCAATCTGCCAAACCATGCAGCTTAAGACCAGGTACTGCGGCCTCCTGCTGTGCCAGACAGATATCAAGGCTGGAGGCAGCCTGATTTACTGTTTTCATCATACTCGCATCCATTCTGTTTGTAGCAAGAACCTGCTCGGCATGGAGTGCGTTCTGTCGGGCTTCAAGGATATTGTGTCTGTTCTCTTCTAATTGACTTTTTCGATGTAAATTACTGTAGTAATCGCAGTCCTCCCTGAGAAGTACCGTAAGCTTCTCTAGGCGCCTTTTCTCCTCATTCAAAGCTTCCAACTTTTCCTGAGCATTTTTAAGTTCCTGCTCAGCACTTTTCAGAGATGGCTCCAGAGATCTGCTTTTCTCTGTTTCTAATGCATACTCTTTCGATGCCTCTTCCAGATCTGTAATCAGTGACTTACGTGTTTCTATATTTTTTATGGCTGCAGTCTCTGATTTTATGGAAGACTCCAGAGAAAGCGTAAGTCTTTCTACATCCTGCTCCAGTTTTAAGATCTCCTGGTATGCCTCATCCAAATTTAACAGCTCGCTAGTCAATCTCTCAAGCTGTACTCTTACAGTTCTTTGCTCTTCTTGCAGATCTGCGGCACGCTCAATATCTCTCTCGAGATTTTCTAGTGCTTTTTGATACTCTAGAACTTTATCTTCTGCTTCTTGCACTGCATCGTGAGCCTCTTTTAAATCTTTACGCTCCTTGCCAGTAGTTTCCGTATAGTATTTCAGATAGTGTGCTTTCACGGTGTCAAAAAGCGTCTGTTCTTCCAGGTTACTCGTCTGGCCACCCGCTGCCCTGTCCAGTGCAGCAGAGAGTGAGTTCTGCCCGGCTAGCTTTGGCAAACCAGTAGAATCCCCCTGCTGAAGAGTGAGGGCACGCCATAAATTCATATCCAGTGTTTCATTGAGAATTTCTAGCGCCTTATCGTGTGCTTCTCTACCGCTGTAGTTCTGCGGGCTTGGACTAGTGATCTGTAAGGTTGTTGATGTTCTGTTGTGGAAACGCTTCCAGTAAATAAACTGATATTTGCCGCTCTCTGCGCATAACTCTATTTCAGAACCTTCATCCCTGTGAACTGGCTTCACCGACAGGATATCCTTGTCTTTACTAGAGTCCGGGTACCTGAAAAGATTCCAGATTGCTTCTCCAATGCTGCTTTTGCCGGCCTCATTCTTTCCATGAATAAGGGTAATTCCCTGTGGAACAATCAGGAATTCTGAGGATTCTATGCCGCGATAGTTCTTTACTTTTATCTTTAAGAATTTCATTTCTTCCCTCTTTGTAAGCTCATTAGCAACATCAGAGCTTCTCGTTCCACCATACCTTCATCTCCTCCGGCAGCAACTTTATCCCTCAGGCGCTGCACTGTTGCATCCACGAAACCAGAGAAGTTCAAATCTCGGAAATCGGTATTGTCTGCTATCACTGCAAGTTCACTTTCCTGAACATCCAGGGAGCCTAGCAGATCTTCAGAATTCAGAATTAGATCAGATAATTTTCCCTTACCAGTAAGTGTGAGAGTTCCAGATAATTTTAACCGCAGAGCAGTTCGTTCCTTGTTCGAAAGCATTTTCAGTTCGGAGGAGAGAACATCTATGTCATCAGTAGATAGGAGATTTCGCTCCCACTCCAGAAAGCTCCACTCACCCACGGATACGCTATCAGTACTGATGCTGTCTTGTCCTAACTCCACAAACTGAATGTAGCCAGCATCAGTTTCTCGAAAGTCCGTCACCTCAGGTGTACCGCTATACCAAATTCTCTTCGACGATCCCACTTCAGTGAGTGAGTGTCTGTCTCCCAGGGCAAGATATCCTATTGACTTTTCACGCACTGCTTTCTCTATCTGGAATAGTGAGATGATAGCGGCTGAATCGTTTTCTGGCGTGAAAATATCCACTGCTCCATGTGCCACACAGATTCTGGTTAATCCAGGGACCGGTTGAAGCTCGAGCAAAAGTGAAGAGAGTGGATTGATGGTCAATTTCTTGGCGAACCATGGTGTTCCCACAATTTCAAAGCCATTCGAGATGGGAATGGGATCAGAGCTCGTTATAATGTGCACATTGTTTGGTTTGGAAGCAGTAAACACCGTAGAGGTGTATACACTTGCCGCATTTAATGAATCATGATTTGCTGGCAGGATGTACACAGGAAGCTGAATGTCCCTGAGAGCTTCTAACGCTCTTGCAACCGTTCTTCTATCCACCTGATTGGAATCGAATGCGTCGCCTGCAACCAGCACAAAATCACAACGCTTCTCTCTTGCAATTTTTCCAATCTTCCTTAATACATCTATTCTGGACTGGCTGAAGTGTTCCTGAACACCTGGAGAGAGAAAATGCCGAGTCATCCCCAGTTGCCAGTCACTCGTATGAATAAAGCGCACCATTATTATCTACTCCAGTCAATACCGTTTAATGGTATGTGTTGATAATTTAATTAGCATGCAATGATTGCATGTAGCGACGACCGATTAAATGCGATTAAAGGTGATTAAAAGGAGTCCAGGAGGCAGCGGACGGAATATCAAACTCAAGCCCAAGAGTACAGGTGTTGTGTATGTATAAGTTGCTATCGAGATTTATATTCTATTTTAGCACGAATATGGGGTGATAGCATCCTGCAGTTCCTGAATCTATTATAGTAGCAATTACTACCATTCAAAATATATCCCGCTTGACGGTAAAGAAAGCTGTACCCATGTTCCTATAAAATGGTTGTTGCTCATGTTATTCAGAATAGATTTATGTCCTGCAATGTGCTTACTCTACCAAATTTACAAAAACTCCTGGGCACCAAAACATAATGGACATGGCAGTAAGCGAGAGAGGTGGACTCGTGCAAGAGCCTGTAATAACATAAGCTCTATATCAGGATATGTGCTGCCTATTTGGATTTAATATTTCGTCTACAAGTATTGCCACATTCCACATTCTGGTTACCTATGAAGGTTTAGGCAGAATGCAGTAAAGCTATAAAAGAGTGATCAGAGCTAAACACCCAAAACTTGTCATAATTTAAGTTATATTAACCACATACATATCTGTAATATTTCCTATCCTTCTTACGTGTAAATATTATAATGCTTTGCCCTAAGCAAACAAGGCAACAGAAATGATATGAATGGATTATTACCGTTTGTAGAGGATGCCGCATCGATTTTAAGGTTCAGTTTACTGCTAGGAATAAATAGATTACGTTAAATCATCATCTACATTTTAAAATATTTATATTAATGTATTGCCAACTGAAAAAACTTGTGTTATAATGCGCTTATATAGTAAGTCAACATGTTTTTCTTTTCTTTAAGCCAGAATACCACTGGCATGTTGCGGAATATAAAGGACTGATTAAAATGGCGTACACCCTCCATATGAGTCACAGGTTGCTTCGTAAAATTGGTGCTGTTATGTGTACAATGAGTTATTCCGGCATGGTGCTATCTCCCATAGAAGCACTAGCCAATAACTGCGCGGATAACCCCCCCCTATTGCTCGCAATAAAATAGCAATTGTAACCCCAAAAGCAGTGAATGAATCTTCTTGGCACACCATAAAATATAATTTATCACAACATTCCGCTGCGCCAAAGCCTTTAAAATATAAAACTCCCGTTATTCTTACACTCTTGGATGAAATCGGACAGCCAGCCATAATGATTACGGCAGCCGATGAGCAGAAATGGCAAAAGGAAGCGAATAATCATACTGACACTCCACTTACGCTATTGCATCTGGGCGAAGCACTGTTTGGAAGAGAGCAGCACCCTGAAGCAGCACTACCTATATTTAAGCAAGTATTCGCAGAAACTCCACGCACTTCACCAATTCATGGAATTGCTGCATGGGATGGAGCATTAGCCAGATACAAATTCGGAGCCTATGCATCTTCAGCTTCTGCATTCCAGAATTTGCAGCATTGCAATTTTGTAGGAATATCACACAGATCGGCATCACTTATGGAAAGGCATGCGGCAGCTTGTGCTGGTTACCATGATGAACATATTGCATTCGGAATACCTGAGCCTCCACGTTTGGATCCGATGTGTGGAGTGGCAGCACTCGCAGTCTGGCTGAGGGCTCATCACAAGAACTATAGCCAGAATTCTCTACTTAAAGCCTGCCGGGTAACAGGTGAAGGCAGTACACTTGGCGATGTTTTGACCGCTGCCAAAAAGCTGGGTCTGGATGCCAAAGCCGTGACCGCTGATGATACTGGTTTAAAAGAGTTGCCAAAACCAGCACTTGCATATGTGGAGCATGATCACTTTATTGCTGTAACTAAAGCTGATAAAAAAGGTGTGACCTATATCTGTGCGGATTGTGGACCCTGGCCAGGTGGCGCTGTTCATCTTACATGGAAGCAATGGCATATGTTAAATCCTGGTTTATATGGAGTATTCACATCCCCAGGTAGTATGAGTGATCGTGAGATGGCATCTGTAGGGAGCAGTAAAGTCCAACTTGCCTCAACAACCATGGTTGCTGGATTGAATATGCCAGTTAATCTGTTTGGATTACATGTAAAACTATATTTAGCACCGGTCGGAACCTTGGGTTGTGGAGGGAAATTAGAGGGAGAAAAATGCCCTTGTCCTACAAATTGCCCAATGTTCTCTGCTCGAACTTGTATACCCGGAGGTCCTTCTTGGGGTGATCCTGTTAATTTAGCGACAGGGGAGGAAGAATATAAGCCTGAAGTTGATCTTAATGTATATAATCCAATAGGTCCCTCAGTGACTTGGTCTCGCACGTATGATAGTCTTAGAGCTCCTAGATTTAATGGCACATATGAGTTCACCGATTATGGAGTAGGCTGGTCGCAGAATTATAATATCTCAGTATTGGTTCAGGTCACAGGCTCTATTTCTCCAGAAACAGGGACTAGAACGAATACAACACCAATAGGTCCTACTGGTTCAACCACAACAATCTATCTCATCTATCCAAATGGTGCAAGAGTTCAAATTACTGTCAAGGAGATATATAAAAAGTACGGTTTCAGGGAAAACCAATATCCACAAAATATGCAGGGAATTCACCTGCTGTGCAGATGATACCTCCTTTCTAATTATAGCTCATCATCTGGT
>JAJZFJ010000127.1 GCA_021805395.1 bacterium | reverse complement strand
TGAGAATTAGCAGTGGACGATTAACTATAGCATTTATGAGGGAGCGAGGCATATATGACCACCATGCCTCCTATAGCTGTTGATTTGCTTTTATCTGCAGGTATCTGTTCACAAGTTCTATCGACAACTGATCTGCTGGGGCATCAACTACTCCTACTCTTCTGGATGTTAACTTCGCAATTGCATTTTTTCTGTCATCCTGCATCTGAATGGCTACTGCTTTACGAAATACATCTTTTCTAGTAACAATATCTCTATGAACCATATGGTTCATCAAGGGGTCTTGTAATGTTACCGCTATTGGCAGGTGTCTGGGACGTAACATAGAAAGCTCACGAATTGTCTGATCTGCGGAATCAGGATCCCATAAATCGGTAAAACAGATTACAAGCGATCTTTTCCGCCAGTGCTTCTGCAGATAGCCTAGAGCGTTGCTATAATTGGATTCCCGCTCAGAAGCCTGTACGTTATAGAGCACTTTGGTTAGATTTTGAACCTGGTGTCGTCCATGTTCAGGAGGGTAGTAAGCATGCACCTTATCTGAAAAGACTAGCATTCCAACTCTGTCGTCTGCTTCTGCGGCAACCTTTGCCAGGAGGAGTGCTGCATTGATGGCGTAGTCAAGTTTTTGCTTTCCATCCACCTTACTCTGCATCGTTCGACCGGTATCCAGCAGGATAATTATGGTCTGCGCTCGTTCTACCTCATAATTCCGCGAAATAAGCTTTCCACTTCTTGCGGTTGCCTTCCAGTCTACTCTTCGCATCTCATCATCAGGCACATACTCTCTCAAACTCTCGAACTCTTTGCCAATCCCTTGCATCCTCGAACTTCGCATACCCATCATTGAAAGCCTGTTGCGTTTGGCAAGAAGCGTAAACCTTGCTGCATCTTCTTTTGGCGGATATACCCGGATGCCTGATTTAGCATCCATCACTAGATCTCTCCCAATCAGCCTGAGAGGTCCATTGCATCTTAAATAGATATCCCCAAATCTGTAATCCCCTCTTTGAACGGGAGTGATTGAATAAGTTATTCGTTCTTTATGACCCGGGGGAACTTTTACTTCAAGTGAAGAAGGATTCAGATCCGAATTCAGGCTAGGTGCGGGGGTATCAAGTATGGCAAATGGAATAGCGCGCTTCGACCGATTATGAACTGAAAGGTGGACTAAATGCGTTTCACCCACTATTACCGTGTCTTCGACCGCACGAAAAGCAGAGATATCTTTCCTGTTTGGCAGAAGTTTCCAATCGAGAAGTGAGCAGCAAAAAAGTAAAATGTAATATAAACCAGCACAAAATAACCACAGTGAATTAAAACCACCCAGAAGTAGGAGGATGACACCAAACCAGGCCATTCGAAACAGCCTTCGGCTAAAGGTCACCTTGTACTACTACCTTTGATATGAATGGTTTGTGAATCGGGAAATATAAGTGTGTCACCATTGAAAAGTTTGCGCCCTCTTCTCTTTTCAATTTCACCGTTAACCAATACAACACTGGAATCCAGGTACTCGCGCACTTCACCGCCAGTATCAACCATACCTAATAACTTTACCAACTGCCCAAGATTAATTGTTTCTCCACGTATTGAGATTGTTTTCTCGGGCATAGTAGATCCTTTATAATCGACAAATCTTACATACAAGTTAAAACTGGAGGACATGGATTCGAACCATGATTAACGGCTCCAAAGGCCGCTGTCCTGCCGTTGAACGATCCTCCAAAAACATCACTTAAGTATACGTCAAGATTGAACCATTCGTAAAGGGACGAGAACCATCATTCCAGGTTATTTCAGTCTGATCCCAGGCATATATTGCCCCTTCTATAATTAGCTGCCTTGAAGTAGCTGGAATTCTGATAGTAATAGTATGCACACCAATCTCAAAGCCAGAGCAAATTACATCAATGCAGCATATTCTTATTTCTTACTGTTAACTTACACAAACACCGGAATGCTGCTAATGAACAAATAGAGTACCGTTGTACTAGATTGATTGTTGAATTGTGTTGCCTAGCAATCAGAGTATCTGCGAAATATTAATCCGATATCAGCACGAATTATTGCATAATTAGCGGGGTATTTCGAATTATTATTATCAATCCCGAATAGAGAGATAAGAAGCAACGAAAGTAAGAATTATCTATACCACTCATATTCGTAAATGAGCATGATGACTGAAATATTTCATAGGACTCCGGTTCAGTGCGATTCAAAATGCGACTCTATGAGTGATCATGATCACAGGCTTTTCTGCTTACAGTTACCTAGTTCATTTCAAGTAGTTCCAAGAAAAGTAACCCACAACATGCCGATATCAACTACAATAAATATGCCAGACGCCACAGTCACTCTGTACCCTCACTTTTATAGCAGCGACGAAGCTACCTCGATATATACCCAGCTACTGAATGAGACCCAATGGTTACAACAAGAGATTTTCTTGTTTGGAAAGAGAATTCTCATTCCGCGAGAGACTGCCTGGTATGGAGATAAAGGTGCCTGTTATATCTATTCAGGAATATCTCTTGAACCCAAACCATGGACGTTAACACTCATGAGAATTAAAGAGCGGATTGAGTCAGATGTTCAATCTACTTTTAATTCAGTACTACTTAATCACTATCGGAATGAGAAGGATAGTGTAGGATGGCATAGTGACGATGAACCTGAGCTTGGTAATAACCCGACAATTGCGTCTCTAAGTCTTGGAGCAGCACGAAAGTTTCAGTTTCAACACAAAGTTGATAAACGAAGGGTAAATATCCATCTTACACACGGCAGCCTATTACTTATGGGCGGAGCAACACAGCAGTTTTGGAAACACTGTCTCCCAAAATCTGCATCTGCCACCGGGTCCAGAATAAATCTAACATTCCGATGGATCATCCATAATAACAGAATAGCCAGGGAATAAACACTGCATCTGATAGTGCAATACGCCGATTCTTTAACAAATGCGACACTTAATGTGTCATATTGGAGTAAAATGTAGTTGTTACAATATACTTCACTATTTCAAGTGATAAATTCGAGATGCAATTCCTCCATATGCTTTGCCTGTTTGTAATGTATTTGTTTTAATGAACTAAGCTTCTTGTAAATCATCCGCCCAGGCTGCTTCTTGAATGAGCCAAACGTTGTAGTTATAATGGAGTTGCAAATGTGCTCATTTTCACTTACCAGGGATTCAGTGGATTATTCGGCTCACCACGATAAAGGTGAACATTATGGATTATAACGCCGCCCTCATACAGGGAGCTTCCACGCAGCCTTCCAATTTTTATGTGGTTGGCATTGGTGCCTCAGCTGGCGGTATTGCTGCCTTGCAATCTTTTTTCAGAAATATGCCAGACAATAACGGGATGGCGTTTGTTGTAGTGATGCATCTTAGTCCAGATCATGAGAGCAGTCTTAAAAATATTATTCAGTCACAAACTGGTATGCAAGTTATTCAGATCACCGAGATGATTGAAATTGCTCCTAATAACGTTTATGTGATTCCAAACAACATGCATCTCTTAATGCAGAATAACAAAATTAATTTAATCCCACCTCAACAGACATCCGGACGGCGAATCGCAATCGATCTGTTCTTCCGATCCCTTTCAGTTTCATACAGAGAGAAGGCTATATGCATTGTACTTTCTGGAACCGACTGTGACGGAGAGATAGGCTTGAAGCATATTAAAGAGCAAGGGGGAATCACGATTGCACAGGATCCCACCGAAGCAGAATTCAGCAGCATGCCCACAGAAGCCATCAGTACAGGAATGGTAGACTGGGTGCTTCCTGCAGGGGATATACCAGGAAGACTTCTGCATTTAATTCAGAACGAGCCGAAAATTCATCTCAGCACGGAAAATAATTCTTTTACCGATTCATCAATACAAACTGCTTCAGGAATTCCAGATCTTAGCCTTAATATTAGTAGTCCTTCAGATGAAGCAACTATTAGTGAGATTTTAAGAATTCTTCGAGCTCAGACAGGTCACGATTTCAACAATTACAAGAGGGCGACGGTTCTAAGGAGAATCACCAGAAGGTTACAGGTGAACTTGCAGGAAGACCTGTCCTCCTATTTGGAATTCCTCCATACACATCCTTCCGAGACGAACGCGTTAAAGCAGGACCTTCTAATTAGTGTGACCAACTTTTTTCGCGACAGGGATGCATTCAGCACTCTTCAAACATATATCCCGCAATTTTTTGCAGATAAACAGGCCAGCTCTCAGGTGAGGGTATGGGTACCAGGTTGTGCAACTGGGGAAGAGGCATATTCAGTTGCAATCCTGCTTGCGGAATATGCAGCCAAGCTGGATAATCCACCTTCAATTCAGATCTTGGCAACCGATCTGTCGGAAGATGTCATCAGAACAGCAAGAACCGGGATATATCCTTCCTCGATTGAGGCTGACGTATCGAGCTCAAGGCTGCATCAGTTTTTTCACAAAGTTCAGGGTAGGTACCAGGTAGATAAAAACATACGAGAAATGGTCTTATTCTCCCCACATGATCTGCTTAAAGATGCCCCCTTCTCACGACTTGATCTTGTAACTTGCCGCAACTTGCTGATTTACCTCCGCCCGGATGCTCAAAAAAGAGTGTTCGATCTGTTTCATTTCGCACTTAAGCCCGGAGGTATTCTCTTTCTTGGTAGCTCTGAGCATATTGATGATGCCAACCTCTTATTCGCACCAATAGATAAGCGGCACCGCATCTATGTACGACGATCAACCGCTTCTTCCACGGTTAAAAACTTTAGAACTTCACAATTCCTGTTATCACAAGAAAAAGCAACAGCGAATTCTGAACAATCTATCAGCCAGGGGGAAGATGAATCAGACAATAATCAGAATCTACCCCCCAGGGAGCGTTCAGGCAAAGACTTCCTAATCCCGCTTAAGAAGGAAAATCGGGCTAAAATTCTTCAATCTCTGCACATGGAACTCCTGGAGAAATATAGCCCACCATCTCTAATTATTGATGACAACTATAACATACTTCACCTTTCGCCAACCGTGAACCGATATCTACAATTTTCGGGTGGTGAAGTAACATCAAACCTTACCAGAATAATCCATCCCAGTTTACGACTTGAAGTTGGTTCTGCTCTCTACAGATGTAGTCAGAATGCAGAAGATATCCTTGTTCAGGGAGTTACCTATTCTGAAAGTGAAGTGGAAGAAACACTAGACATTCAGTTTCGATATGTGAATAGAAAAGGTTCTCAAGAAGCAGTTATCCTCGTGATTTTTTTGCCCAGCGGTTCACAAGATACCGATCCAGAAATGGTAACCAATCGTTTTTCACTTCAAGAAGGACTATCCGAGGAGATGTTCAATCTTAAAGAACAGTTAACTCTCACGGTCGAACAATATGAAGCCGCTCTGGATGACCTTACTTCAAGCAACGAAGAGCTGCAAGCCATGAACGAAGAGTTACATTCAGCTTCAGAGGAGCTTGAAACCAGCAGCGAAGAGCTTCAATCCATGAATGAAGAGTTGATCACGCTTAATCATGAACTGAAAAATAACATAGAAGAACTCGGAACAGCAAATAGTGACCTGCAAAATTTGATGATGTCCACTGAGATTGGAACCATTTTTTTGGATCGTCAGATGCGAATCAAGCGTTATACATCTCAAGTGCAGGAAATATTTAATGTCATTCCTTCGGATATTGGACGACCACTTTCAGACATAACGAACAAACTGTCATCATACCCATTCATAGAAGATGCTCAGGAAGTGCTCAAAAGTCTGCGAATGAAAGAGAGCGAAGTTAACAATAATAACAAATGGTTTCTTGTACGTGTGCTCCCCTATCGAACAATGGATGATCACATAGATGGAGTGGTCTTAACCTTTATTGATATTACTTCTCAAAAGAATGCACTCGAAGCACAAAAGAGATCCGAAGCTCGGTTTAAATTGATAGTTGATCAGGCAACGACAGGAATTCTACAGGTGAGTATCAATGGTGCGATAGAGTTATATAATGAGTCTTACGGGAAAATCTGCGGTTATGACCTAAGCGAACTACTAAACAAAGATTTCACAGGCTTCATTCATCCGGAAGAAAAAGAGGAAGAAATCAACCGTTTCCAGGAAATGCTTAAGAGTGGAACACCATATGAAAGTGAATTCCGAATTCTGCATAAAGATGGGCGATGGATATGGATTCATTCAAATTTTTCCGTTATTCTGGATTCGTCAGGCAGTCCGTCAACTTCACTTGCTATGGTTTCTGATATCACTGAAAGAAAACAGGCAGATGATCTGCTAAGAGACTCAGAGGAGCGATTACGTAGAGCGGTTCAAATTGAATCTGTTGGAATGCTCTTTTTCGATGCAAACGGTAAGATAACGGAGGCTAATGAAGCATTTCTCAAAATGAGTGGATATTCTGCACAGGATATCCGAGATGGACAGGTAACCCGTGATAAACTGATCGCACCAGAATGGGTAGAACACTCCCTCACGGCTATAGGTGAGTTTAAAACTGGCGGTACTTCTTCCACTTATGAAAAAGAGTATATTCGCAAGGATGGCACGCGGTGGTGGGCTTTATTCACAGCCGCCAGCGTCTCAGAAAAAGAGGCAGTGGAGTATGTACTCGATATCACAGAGAGGAAACAGTTTGAAGAAGAGCTGCAACTCTCTGAACGCCGTAGCCGACTAACCGTGGAACAGCTGCATAGTTATGCTTTAATCACATTAGACAATGAAGGAAAGATTATAAGTATGAACGAAGGTGCCAGGGCACTCTTTCGATGTGATTCAAATGAGATGCTTGGCAGGAACTATATTGACTGTTACGACCGCAAGGATTATCCAGAAGAAAACAGTTTGATTACTATTCTTTCAGGTGCCTCTAATGGCAGGGTAGAAGAAGAAGGGTGGCGTATACGCAATGATAAATCCCGATTCTGGAGCTATGAGGTAACAACTTCAATCTCTGTCCCTGGAAGTACCCCAATGGGTTATGTCAAGATATGCAGCGACATGACTAACAAACGCATGGTTGAAGAACAAAGGAATGAAATTACACGAGAAACCACCATTCTTTCAGAAAGAAATAGGATGGCACAAGAGTTACACGACACGCTGGCACAGGCTTTCATTGCAATTAAACTTCAAATGGATACAGCTGAAAATCTGTTGCAGAAAGGAATTGGATCCTCGGAAAGTTTAATGCCGCTTGTTCTGCTTACCAGGGAGATGGCGCTCCAAAGTCTTACCGAGGCACGTGCTACCATTCACGGTTTACGATCTCCCCTGTTATCTGCAGAAGGGTTGGTTGAGAGCATAAAATATCTCGTTGCACTTCCTGCCAATCAAACTCCTGTGTATTTCAACATTCTTGGAACACCATTAAGTGTAAGCAGCTTTGTGGAAGATGCTATCTACAGAATATGTCAGGAAGGCTTAACGAATGCACACAGGCATTCAAGCGCGAGAGCAATCCATATTACTCTGAGTTATTCAGAAAATACAGTGGAACTTTCAATAAAAGATGATGGGATTGGATTTTCGCTTAACTCGGTTCAAGAGGGATTTGGAATACTCGGAATGCAGGAAAGAGCCAGAAAGATAGATGCAGATTTAAACTTTATTAGCTCGAAGGGCAACGGTACAGAAGTTAAGCTCAAGGCTGCCATTCCTCAGTTAGAGAACATATTATAACTTCTTGTTCTGTAATTTTTACACACTTTGTAACAATCCGCTAATGATAGTTGATATTTAAACCATCACTATTTTAGTCAACAGCCAATAGTATAGCTATTGTGCAAGCTAATCTAATTTTGAGTAAAGGAAATTTGGTATCAGAGCTTTTCGAGATTATCTTCAACTTCAGGATTCGTGGATCTGAGTATTTCTGTTCGATACTTAGGAGCCAGGCTAACCATTTTGGCAATTATATCACCCTGTGTCTCATCATCGACCTGGGGGACCTTCACGGTATTACTTCCAACGGGTATTCCAACTTCCTGAAAGTACTGATCCAGCCCACCAGGTGAGCAGAGGCATAAAAGTTTGACAGAATAGTCGGAGATGTTTTTGAACTGATGAGGAGCATTGGCAGGTATATGCACAGTATGTCCACCCCTGCATAAATGTGATTCTCCCCGGAACGTCAACTGCAGTTCACCCTCAAGAATAATAAAAGTCTCTTCGAAATCATGGCGGTGCGGAGGCGGTCCTCCACCAGGAGGAATGTACATTTCTATTAAACAGAACCGGTTATCTGTATCGGTTCCTGTTAACAGAATTGAGTAGGTATCGCCAACAACTCCTAGATGCGGCACTATATCATCCTCAGCACTCACAACTTTAAGTGTTCTTTTTAAATTATCTAGTGGTAAAAATAATGTGCCTCTGGAAACTGCTTTTTCAAAACTCATTTAATGATCGTCCTTATGATGAAGAGATACCTTAATGTGTTCAGACTATATTTCTATAGACAAATGCCAAATGCACTCACAAACACAAGTCAACAGAAATATATCAGGTTGTAGGATTGTGGATATGTGAATGTTCTACAACCTGACCACATTCTATAAATTGCTTAAATGCTTCATAATGTGTAAATAAGCTTACCAATCGCTGATCCAGATGGGCGTTTGGTCCAGATCTCGTTTGGATTCCACAATGTTTCTACACTAGCAATCACCGGAACAATATCACCTGCGACTACTCTATCTGCAAACTCTTTGAGGCCTGTAGATTTAACTTCAACCTGTACCATCCCTCCATGGATATGATGTGACTCGCACTCTTTCGGATCTGGTGGCTGGTTGCTTCCTATCATGTATCCACCGGGTTTAATTATATTATAAGATCTGCTCTGAACATCGCCTCCAATTAGATCCAACACAATGTCAACAGGCTCAATCATGTCCTCAAAACGCTCGGTCTTATAATCAATTACTACATCGGCACCAAGTTTAATCAATTCTACCTTTTGAGTGCTGGATGCAGTTGTAATTACTTTCAAACCCTGTTTGTGAGCTAGTTGAACGGCGAGTGAACCAACCGCCGCCGCCGCCATGGATAAGCACCGTTTGACCTGCTTCCATTTTAGCAAGCTGTAACGCCTGCAAAGCGGTCTGTCCTACCATTCCAATAGCAACTGCGCCTTCATGAGTAATCGCTTCAGGTTTTATGGTAATGCTCGACGCATCAATTGGCATCAACTCCGCATAGGCGCCACCAGCTAAACTATATCCGAATACCTGGTCACCAACATTAAAATTCGTTACCCCAGTGCCAACACTCTCCACGATTCCTGAAGCATCCCCACCAGGAATCCAGGGAAAATCAACAGGAAACATATCCTTAAAAATACCTTTTGCACGGCCAATATCAATGGGATTAAAGGTTGTTGCGGATACACGTATTACAACCTCACCTTCTCTTGCCACAGGTTCATTCACATTTTCTAATATAAGAGATCCACCATACTCGTGAACCCTAAGTGCTTTCATACTTTTCCCCTTGCTTTCAAAGTTTTCGAATAGATAGAGCCAGACTTTTCTTTTAATTACTGACAATAGAGGAAATTGCAAAAGTAAGAAAAAAAACTAGGATTTGGTACTAAATCGATATAAATTACAACTTGTAAATGTTTTAGTTCACTCGAATTAACAATCAGTGACTTGAATGTAATGAGATTC
>JAJZFJ010000267.1 GCA_021805395.1 bacterium | reverse complement strand
AAAGAGTAAAGACAACCCGGTGACTGCCTGTACCTTCAACCTGGCAAGCCCGAATGTTCCTCTTGGCCAGCCAGGAGCGCAGTAGTGATAGCTGGCTGAAAGAGCGAGTAACCTGCAATGCAGCAGAGATTTGCTCAATGACTATGGCATATTCACGTCATGGCATTGTGCTATCAAAATGGCTGGAAGCATATTTAGGGTATATTATAGTGATGTCTATTTTAATGAAGAAGGACTGGCAATGGCTAAGTTTTTAAGTACGTTTGTAGTGATGGGCGTTGTTTTATTCCTCATTAGCATATTAGGCTTCGTAACACATGGAAAAATGATAGCTGAAGCGGGAACACGACCTAGCACCACCACAGCATGGATCTATCTGGGTGCAGGATTTCTCATGCTTCTGAATGGTTACATTTCTCATGTTACAAACCCTCTTCGAGCCAATGTAAACAGAGTCAATGAGAACAAATCGTAGAATACAGTTTTGAAGTTGTAGCACACCAGGAGACTAAGGATGCGAAAACCGGATAATGAAGTGAGAGAGGTAACCTGTTCTGTTACAGGTAAACCAATGCCAAAGATTCCTTTATGGTTAGCCGATGTTAAAGTAAATTTCGTTAGTGAAGAAGCACATAGAAAACAGGGTTATGCTATTCCCTACGACATTGCTGACCAGGCGGACCTGGAAGAAGAGACCCCTGCTCCTCTGGTGAGAGAAGAACCAGATGAGGAAGAGGATTCAAGTGATGAAGACAGCTATGAGGACGATCCTTTAGACGAGTAAGTATTATATGGCAGTGTGAAGTGGAAAACACTTCCCTGCCCATACTCGCTCTCCACTCCAACAGATCCTCCATGGGCTTCCACAATGTGTTTAACAATAGACAGCCCCAAACCTGTACCACCAGATTGCCTCGATCGTGCCCTGTCTGCCCTGTAAAACCGCTCCCACAGTCTTGCTAAATCCTGGCTTAATATCCCAATTCCGTTATCTTCAATCTCAACTGTTACACTGTTACCGCTGCTCATCACTCTAATATTGATCTCACCGCCGTCTGGAGTGTACTTTATTGCATTGTCCACAAGGTTGATTAGCACCTGTTCTATCTGATCCCGATTTGCTTCCACAACAGGTTTGACCGATCTTTGCAGATGAAGTTGAACTCCAGCCATTTCAGCCTGGCTTTGGTATCTCTCCACCACATTCTGAACAAGTTCGTAAAGGTCAAATCGCTCACGTTCAGGGAGGTGTTCTTGTTCTGCCTTGGAAAGTGTGAGTAAATCATGGAGAAGTCTTGTTAAACGCTCCACCTCTCCCACAATGATCTCCAGAAAGCGGGCAGATACAACGGCATCTCCTGAGGCACCATTTTGCAGGGTCTCAGCCATTGCACGAATGGATGCAAGCGGAGTACGAAGCTCATGGGAGACATTGGCCACAAAGTCACGTCTCACCGTTTCAAGATGCCTGATCTCTGTGACATCTTCCAGCATCAGAATTATCTGGTAAAAACCTTTCTGGTCCTCCAGAACAACAGGCACAGCATGTACAGAGATGATTCTACCAGTGGTCTCGTTTTTCCTTAGTTCTCGTTGAACCGGAATACCTCGCTCCTGTGCCTCACCCACCACGCTCACCATCTCGTATGAGAGTGTGGCCTCTATTAAGGTGCGTCCTTCCATAGACTGTCCACGAGAGTTTAGCATTCTGTATGCTGCTGGATTACATAGCTTGATCCTTTTCATCGGATCAATCCATATCACCCCTACATTCAGTTCACGCAGCAGGCATTCAAAAATCGGATTCAATGATTTATCAGCCTGTTCATGGATTTAGCCGGTATCCAACTCCTCGCACGGTAATCAGATGCTCAGGATCTGAGGGATTATCCTCAATCTTCTCTCTCAACCATCTGATATGTACATCCACAGTACGCTCTTCCACATACGCCTCTGAACCCCAAACCCTGTCAATAAGTACCTGCCTGCTGAATACTTTGCCAGGATGTGAAGCTAAAAAATGGATGAGATCGAACTCTCGAGGGGAGACTGACAGCTGTACATCAGACCGGAACACCTCGTGGCGTACTGGATCGATCGTGAGTTCACCAGCCACAACCTGGGCAGATAGAAACTCGGAGGCGCTATTCCTTCTCAGTACACTCTTTACGCGGGCTAACAGCTCACGCATGTTGAAAGGTTTAACCACATAGTCATCAGCACCAAGTTCTAAACCAGCCACTCTATCCATTTCATCTGCCCGGGCTGTGAGCATAATGATAGGAATTTGGCTCTGTTTTCTAAGTATCTTGCACACATCATAACCGCTCATGGAGGGTAACATCACATCTAGTATGATCAGATCTGGAGGATCCTGCCTCACAATATCCAGGCATTGACCAGCATCCGTAGCAGTCATAACAGTATAACCTTCTTTGCTAAGGCTATACTCCAAAGCCTGAAGTATGGGTACCTCATCGTCTACAATTAAGATCTTCATAATAGAGTTAAATCTTCCTTTTCATCTATCCATTCTTCAAAGCAGATGAACCAGTCGCTGGAGAAGAGGATGGACTGGACTGGGTAGCAGAGCTAGACAAATAGACATTGAAATTTTGAAGACCAGCTTCAAGCTGCTGCGGACTATCGGTATCTGGTTTAGCTTCACGTGCCGTTGCACGCAGTACTGAAGCCTGAGCGATTGCTTCTTCACCTGCAGGCAGCATCACTTCAATAAACACTTGAGCTTGAGCATAGATGCTGGATTGCTGGAACGCCATTCTTGCAGCACGGTAGATGTTCCGTATAATAACAACCCTGCGATCTGGTGTACTGTTCTGCAAGAAGGATGAAGGAGCAAGCACCTGCACGGCAGCGGTACCTTCTCCCACATTACTTATGTTTTGAAGCGCAAAACCATTCGACAGGGGAGATGTTTGCCATTTGTCTACCGGAGTTGGGGTTGTTTGACTTTGCACAGGTGCCGGGAGTGCAGGAATGGTAGGACCACTCGGTGATTGTGCTGCCTGAGAGTTGGTAGATGTGTTGGGAACTGGCGCAACAGTAGTTGGAACAGAAGGAGGGTGTATGGAAGATTGCCCGATGCTGCCAGAATCATCTGGAGGCATACCCGTTCCCGCCTGCCCGTAAACGGTGCCTTTGGTGGCCTCAGGTACTGGTACAGCCTGTGCAATTCCTGCTGTGTTAACAGGTTTCGATGGCATGACTCCAGCTATTTTTGCAGGAGGGCTCTGGTGATTTCCAACCAGCCATATCACGATCACGACAATAAATACTACTGAAAGTGCTGTGATAAGCTTCAGGTGTTCCCTGGGTGAATAGCCAATTAACTGCGAGGTTCCTCCGCTCCATTCCGGATCATGATCTTTCATCGAAGAGGACATAAGTTGTTGAATGCCACTAACAACTTCCGCCAGTCTTGCTTCATCTAACGGGTTATGCTTAATATCTAATGCCATCCGATACCATTGCGCTGCATCTTCCAGTCTTCCCTGGTCGCGGCAGATATCACCCATTAATGAGTGGGCTGGCAGGCTGGATGGGTTACATTTCATTGCAGCGGCACATTCATTCACCGCTTCATCATAATGCCCCCGCATTCTTAAAAGATTTGCCTGTGTGAGGTGCTGGTGGACTTGCTCTTCTTCAAATGTATTCAATGCAGTTTTTACGTTTTGTTCTTCCAGATTTTTCTCAGTCATCACGTTCTCCTAAACTTAAATCTGGTTGGATAATCCCATAACACTCTGTAATGTTTATGAAGGTAACTAATGCAGGAAGTACTCTAATCCGCAATTGCAACTTTATATCCTGTACTTCCAAAACCACCCTGGCCTCTCTCTGTTTCCAATAACTCGTTCGTCTCAACCCACTCTATTCTGGTTACCGGGGCAACCACTAACTGAGCGATTCTATCACCTCTGTGTATGGTATAGTTGTCTTTTCCCAGATTAATCAAGATAACTTTTATCACACCTCTATAATCTGAATCTACAGTTCCAGGACTGTTCACCATTCCAATACCATACCTCAGGGCTAACCCGCTCCTGGGCCGAATTTGGGCTTCGTAGCCGTCAGGGAGTGCAATCGATATTCCCGTTGACACCGCATGCCTCTCACCAGATGAAAGAGTTAGGGTTTCACCCTGAGGCAAGGCGGCGTAAAGATCCATGCCAGCAGAACCTTCTGTTGCATAGCATGGAATTGGGAGATCCGTGTACTCGGAACTGCGCATGATTTCTACATGAACCATAAATTTGCTAGTAATTCCTTAAGCCTGGACGGGTTCTTCGGCAACGTGCTGTTTTGCAGGAAACCTAAACCAGAATGTGGAACCTTTACCCACTTCGCTTTCCACCCACATTGTTCCACCATGGGCAGCTATAAGACTTTTTACCAGGAAGAGTCCTAAACCAGTTCCTCCTGCTGATCGCGCTTTTTTATTATCTGATCTGAAGAACTTTTCACCAATTTTCTTGATCTCTGTTTCTGTTAATCCAACTCCTTCATCTTTCACTCCCATGAGCACAGAGCCATCCGGAAATGCTTCTGATGCTGGCTCGAGACGACCAATAATGCGCACCTCACCACCATCTGAATATTTGATTGCATTGGATACAAAGTTCTGCAAAATGTTTTGCAGGATATCAGGGTCTGATTCTGCAGTGAAATTTTCTGGCTCGAGATCAAGTACCAGTACATGTTTATCTGATCTACCCTTCTGGGTAGTCAGCACCGCTTCGCAGGCAAGTCTTATGTCAGCCTGCTGCCAGTTCATCTCAATTCCAGCACCGCGTTCTATTCGGGATACATTGAGAAGATCGTTTATCATCCTGCTAAGACGGTCTACATTGGAATCAATGATAGTATAGAATTCACGTCTGTCTTCAGGCTGATACCACTCCTCTTTCTCATCATCGAGGAGAGTGCGTACGAAACCTTTGATGGGTGTAAGTGGAGTTCTAAGCTCATGAGCAACAATGGAAACAAACTCTGTTTTCATGCGCTCAACGTTCCTGAGCTCAGTAATATCATTCAGTATGAACACCACTCCAAATATGTTATGGGATGCATCCCGTACTCCTGCTGCCTGAATTTGATAGATGAGTTGTTCTTCATCCTCAGATATTACTGTAATTTCATCTGGATTCCGGATCACCTCTCCGTCATTATCAAGTTTAGGTGCTTTCTTGTCGCCCGGGTTGGAGCAGTCTTCGATACACTGTTTCAAAATCTCCAGACATTGTTCGTGATGTATCACGTCTGTGTATACTCTATCTGTGAGATCTTCATCGATGCCGATACTGAAGATTTTCCTTGCCTGATTGTTCATCTGGGCTATTCTGCCGCGGGAGTTAATGAGGATCAACCCAGAGCTAAGACTGTCTATTGTTTGTACCAGCTTTTGCTTGTCTTCTGCCATCTCCTGATACAACTGCGCATTTGCAATGACTGCAGCTGCACTCTTGGCCAGACGTTCCAGAAGCCGTACATCCTCTTCTACAAAACTTTCACCTTTTCGTTTATTAAAACAGTGAATTACACCAAATATTGAACGGTCAACTACACGGTTATTTTCATCGTGCTTCTCAACGACCAGGGGGACACATATTCCGTTCTTGATTCCGTACTCCCGCAGATTCTCGACAGCAGCGCGCCTGTCGTGAATGGCATTTTCCAGAATTCGAGAGTGACCAGTGCGGAAAACCTCACCCGAAAAGCCCTCTCCAACAGGCACTCTAAAAGCGAAAACCTGTTCATCATTCAAACCCCAGGCAGGAGAACGGGCAATGAGATCTCCCGTTTCTTTGTCCTGAACCATAACAACACATTTTTCTGATTGAACTATCATTGCTGTGCGCTGCATCAGACGCTTCAGGGCTATCTGATACTCGCTTAAAGATACAGGAAGTTCGGGAGTTTCAACAACAGCGGAGTTGATCTGGGGGGTATCTTTCCGCCGCTCATTATCAAGCTCGGCACGCAGTTTCTCGTTCTCTTGCCTAAGGCGTTCGAGTTCGTTCTCATCATAAGACATGAATTTTTCTATCCTGACTCATTAGACTAGAAATTTTAGCATAGAGCTACCACGCATCTATATCAAGCATTATAACATATTCGTACGGAGTTCTCTCTCAAAACCGATGAATCCATCCATATTAAACAATATATTCACCAGTATGCGTACGGGTCTGCCCATATTTGAATGACGTTCAAAATGATAGCGGCGGTTCTAACGCGGCTGATATTTGGGTTCTAGCTGCTATGGATGTGATGCTGCTGCCACACAATTCCAGACACATAAGGAACCACACAAACCAGTAGACCAGAGTACATTGGCTGCCACCCAAATGGAAAGTTTGGATTATTAACTCCGCCATGTGTCCATCCATATACCAGGCACCCAAGAGAGACGACTACACCAAGAAGCATAGAGACAAAAGTGAAGTTAGCTGGAGCTTTCCACCTTTGATCTGGAGCATAGGCTCCCAGAATGGGAAGCAGCATGGCAGGAACGAATACATTGCCGAAAGCATACCACTGCTGCACCACGGAGGGCACCAGAAGTGCTATCCATATTGCAAGCAATGCAGACGACACAAGTCCGAATGCAGTGTATTGCGGAAGCTTCCTCTCATTTTTGTGCGTGCTCATTCTCCAGATAAAATCTCTTCCAATTGTCACACCTGAGATGAATGTGTAGGAGATGGTGCTTGCCATTACTGGAGCCAGCATCCCCAGATAAAACAGCCCCTTCAGACCAGCGGGGAGTATTTTCTGCGCGAGTGCGGGATATGCCATTCTGGGATCAGCAAGGTTGGGACATAACATTCGGGCAAACAGTCCCGTTACATTCGTCATGAAATCAAATGAGAACCAGCAGACCACAGCGAGTAGTATTCCCACGACTGCAGTGCGGGGAGTGCGGGCAGCATAGCATCTCTGGTGGAAACCAGGATCTGTGATGGTAACCAGTGCAATGAAGAACCAGACGATTACATACCCCAGCCCCTCGCCCTGCCTAGGATCGCCAAGCCATAGTAGGTGATCTTTAGGAAGTGCACCAGGTACAAAAAGTGCGTGGATGCCGCCATAACGAGCGAGACACATCCAGGTGATGATTACAAATCCAGTGAACATGAGGAAAAATTGAAGAGTATTCACACGCACATCGGAGAGAAATCCTCCCCGATAAACATACACGATGGAAAAGATAGTGCCAACAACCATAGCAAAGAGGAGATGCCATCCGAACAGGATTTTTAGCAGTAGCCCGGTCATAAGTATATATGAGGATGGTGATGCATACACAAAGGCGAAAAATGCTCCCAACAGTGCAGTTTTCCTGTCATACTCACGTTCCAGCATATCAGGAATTGTGTAGGAATGGATGGAAGCTTTTCTCACCCTGGCAGCCAGAAAGAGTGCAAAAACAATCGCAAAAAAGTAGTAAGGAAAACCGTTTGTAGTCCATGCGACCAGTCCGTAACTGTACGAGAACTCACCAGCTCCTAGAATTCCCCCGTACCATGTGGCAACCAGCGTTGCAACGAAAAGAGGAAGTGCCAGGTTACGATCGGCAATCAGATAGGTCTCGTTCGATTGTCTACGCGGCCAGAATCCAACCACCAGCAAGAATACCAGATAGCAGCCCAGTATAAGCCAATCAATTAGTGCAAAGTGGGCATGCACTGTTAGGTGTTACCTCCCAGTGGAAGATGACACAGTATTACATTACCAGCTTCCACTGATAACTTCACCCTATTATCTATAGCAACGTTGCTTACAGCAAACGTACCCGGAGTTATGGAAGTGTTCTTCAATGGCCATTTCACACCATACAATGAAACAACTGAAGGTTCAAATACTGCCAGCGAGACAGTGTCACCCGGCTTAGTCACGAGATCGAATTGAACCGGCCCCGTAATCGCGTAGATGCTGCTCAGGTCATCCTCAAGTTTTATGCTTAGTTTGCGCGAGTAGTGCAGCAGCATGGAACAGTTCACCAGTGTGTGGTCCATCCTGCCTCCTGTTGCTCCCAGAACAGTTATCTCCGCAGCGCCCCGTTCTATGGCTAACAATACTGCCTTCTCGAGATCAGCCATATCCTGGTCTTCAAGCTGTATCCATTCCGCTGTGGAAAGCCGGGTGCGTGCGTGCTCTGGAAGTGAGTCGAAATCTCCGCAAACAATATGCGGTTCAAGCCCCAAACTAATCGCGGTTTCTGCGGCTCCGTCCACTACTATCAAACAGGAACAATCCGCTACCCTCTTATGAATGAGGGTAGCGGAAGGTGGAGTGCCATTTGCCAGCAAAAGCACTCTTTCAGAAGACATTAGTCGCACATCCAGTAATAGACAGGATAACCAGGGTATCCTGAATTTCCATCTGTTGCTGCATTGGGATCCACCTGGCCACTCTTTTCTCCTCCAGGGCATACGGATTCGTCGTCAAACTGGGCGGCGGATACTACGAATTTTGCATGGCCATCAGCAAACACAATTCCACCACCTCTTGGATGCCACTGACTGTAGTATTGTGGATAATATCCATATTTGGGATCAACAAACCAGGGCATCATCTCATCCCTCATTAATCGAGTATTTGACGGATATTCCAATGAAGCGAGAGTGTCTATCTGAGTTGTTGTGTAGTAGCTGTTATTCTCGCTGGACACATTCGCTATTGTGGTAAAAATACCATGCGAGAAGCGATAACTTGATCCGTAACATGCAAAATAGCTACCTAAGCCTGGACATCCCATATTGGGATCAGCAAGGAATGGACTGCCGTCATCATCTGGACATTTGAAGATCTCTCTGTTCTTCTCATACGGATAGATTTCCAGTTCAACACCCTGGTGAAGAGGGTCGCCTGCTCTGGCTGGCGTAGTGGTACCTGGAACCTGAGTGTTGTAGGCATAGAAGATGGGGAAAGTCTCATCATAGTCCTGCAGATACATCTGCACACCCAATCCAATCTGCTGTGTGTTTGAGATGCATACTGTCGCACGCGCCTGCTCACGAGCCTGTGCGAATACCGGGAACAGGATTGCTGCCAGAATGGCGATGATAGCTATGACAACTAGCAGCTCAATTAATGTAAAACCTTTACGATTCATGCTGTTTCCTCTTGCTGGATTATTTCGCAAGAGACGAAAAACGTTTGCAATAAAAAACCGCGCCCATCCTGGAGGATGTCGCGGTACTCCTTAAGAGTTATGCAGACGTTCGCCTCCCTCCGTCGGTATTACCCGAATCAGGTTACAGGGTCGGGCATCTGCCCTCTCAGCCTTTCGGCACCCCTGGCGTTAAATTAAGAATGGCAAATGCCATCTTATGAATAATATAGACACAAACATGCATATCTGTCAAGGCCAGGAGATTGTTAACAGCCAGATGATTGTTAATACCTACCAACCTGCACTCTCACCCTCCCTTAATGAGCGCTAGCGAATGGCGAGGGGAGGGTCGCGGCGAAGCCAACGGCAGCGGTACTGACAGCAATGCACATGCCACGACCTGTTAAAACCGGTCGCTGGCGGGCTAACCGTCCGCCTGCGCGGACGAGATGCAACAGACTGCGAACCTTACAGACTTACCTGCTTAGCATGTGGACAATACCTAACAATTAATCCCTAGCCGCAATGGGTCGCACTCTGCCCAC
>JAJZFJ010000155.1 GCA_021805395.1 bacterium | reverse complement strand
TAGGAGTATGTCGAAGTGCACCTCAGTACCAGGGCAAAACAATCTCCTCTCTTGGTGCAGAATCAGGCAAACACCCACTTGACTGGACTCTGGATCTTTTGCTGGAAACCAGTGGATTTGTGAGCGCCGTAAATTTCGCAATTGGTGATGAAGATATTGAAAGGGTTCTGAAATTTCCATTCACCTCCATCGGTTCGGATGGAGTTGGAACGCATCCGAATGGAGTTGGCGGTCAGGACCAGGTGCACCCACGCGCTTATGGCACATTTGCCCGCATACTGGGACATTACGTGCGCGAGCTAAAGGTACTTAGCGAAAGTGAAGCAATTCGCAGGATGACATCTCTGCCAGCGGTGCGATTCAATCTTCAGGATAGAGGCTTCCTTAAACCTGGTGCTTATGCTGATGTGGTAATCTATAATCCTGCTACCATCGCAGATGTTGCCACGTTTGCAGCACCCCATCAGTTTGCTGAAGGAATTCAAACAGTTGTGGTTAATGGCAATATAGCAATGCAAAATGGAGAGTTTTCAGATTCGCTATCTGGAAAAGTGCTGCGTCATGGCTGAAATGCGTGTGGGAATAGTCGCCGATGACCTTACAGGCGCCGCTGACTCTTCTGCTCCATTTGCCCAACGCGGTGCCAGGTGTGCCATCCAGATTATCGATAGCTACGAGGACACAGTCTTCAGTAACATCGAGAATGTGGATGTTATTTCGATTTCAGCATGCTGTCGTGATCTACCATGGCAGAATGCATACTCCCGCTTCGCAACAGCGCTGAACGCTCTAAATGAGAGAAACACTGATCTCATATTCTGGAAAGTCGACAGCACACTTCGTGGACATCTTATTGAACAGCGTGAGATGATCCATAAACAGTTTCCAGAAAAGACACTTGTCATATGCCCTGCTTTCCCTCGAAGAGGCAGAAAAGTTGTTGGTGGAGAACTGATTGCGGAGAGTATCCGACAGAATGTCGCAGAAGCCTTCGGATTATCTCAAAACAGTTCACATCCTCAGATCTATCACTCTGGTTGTGCTCATCAACTGCCTGTGAATCCTGGCAAGGTGATTATTTTGGATGCTGAAAATGATGAAGATCTGGACAGAATAGCCGAATGCATTGTCGATCATCCTGGCCGCTATATACCCATAGGTTCGGCCGGGCTGAGTGCATCCATTGCGCGCCGTATGTGGAACGTCACTCCCCTCTTACCAAGCTTTCAGCAGGAATTCACTGTGGTCTGCATCGGCAGCCAGCATCCAGTATCACGAGCGCAGGCGGATGCGTTGAAGGCGCATCCGGGTACTTTCAACCTGCCATCATTTTTTACAGACGATGATCTGCTCAAAGCTCGCAAATCAAACAAGCGAGTCGTAGTGTGGACAAGTCCAGAAGACATGTTAGCTGAAATGCCACAGCTGCCATCTATCGCCTTACTTTTAGGTTCGAAGCGTGTGCATATTATTGCAACTGGTGGTAATACTGCTGAAACATTGTGTACCCAAATGAAAGTTAACACCCTGCTTGTGGTATCAGAAATTGAATCGGGAATCGCGATGACAACAGATGTCAAATCACAGTTTCATCTAACAATGAAATCTGGAGCCTTTGGAGATACCAACCTGTTGATTCGCTTGGCTGGACTGGAGTTACAATGAAACCTCGCATCGGCATCACAATGGGAGATCCAGCAGGTATAGGACCTGAGGTAGCACTGAAAGCTGCTGCCTCGGGAGACATAAAAGCCATCTGTGACCCAGTGATTTATGGCGACGTGCCTTTCCTTCACAAATACGCTCTCCAGCTTGGACTAGCCGACAATTTCAAGTTTGTGCAGGCAACAGAGATAGACTGTATACGGCTATCTACTGGTCAAATCCATACTGATGCTGGAAAAGCAGCATGGGATTGTGTGGTGAAAGCCACCGATGATGCCTTGGCTCAAAGCGTGGAGGCGATTACGACAGCACCTCTTCATAAGCAGGCTCTCAAGCTAGCTGGCTGCACATCGCCCGGTCATACGGAGCTGATTGCCAAACTGGCAGGCGTGCCCAAGGTGGCAATGCTGCTGGTCTCTGGCAGCCTGCGCGTGGTTCACGTCTCAACACATGTCTCCTTGCAGGAGGCAATTCAGCGCGTGAAGACCCAGCGGATTCTGGAGTGTATCCGTTTTGCACACTTAGCCTGCAAACAGCTGGGCATCCGAGAGCCGCAAGTGGCTGTTGCCGGTCTCAATCCGCATGCTGGCGAAGACGGGTTATTTGGAACAGAAGAGATTGAGGAGATTACACCAGCAGTGCATCTCGCTATGAATGAAGGCATCCATGCCACTGGCCCAGTGCCGCCTGACACTGTCTTTTATCGTACTTCACGAAATGAGTGGGATATCGTAGTAGCCATGTACCATGATCAGGGGCACATTCCAGTTAAACTGAATGGGTTTTCAGAGGGTGTAAATATCACACTGGGACTGCCATTTCCTCGTACTAGTCCTGACCATGGCACTGCATTTGATATCGCTGGAAAAAACTGTGCAGAACCCGGTAGTATGATAGCGGCTGTCAAGCTGGCAGTCACTTTAATTCAGAACAGAACTTGAAACAGGAAAGTTATGAGACACGTATTACACCAAAAGCTGAGCCTGTACTGCAGATAAAGTGCCACTAAACAAACTGGCAACAGCTCATGTCTCTGTTATTCGTTTCATTTAGTTTATACAAGGAGAAGCAATCCTATGATGGGTCCAATGATGCGTGCAGGCTCTGGTCCAAAAAAACCTATCTCCAAGATCACGGTTCGCAGAGTTGTAAAACTCTTTGGTCCCTACAAAGCTGGTGTAACCTATACAACCATTTCTGTGTTTATATCGTCACTACTCGGGATTCTGTCGCCATTCTTTTTAAGAATAATCATCAATGACGGTTTACAGAATCATAATTTACATATTGTAACCGTTTACACCATATATTCCATCCTTGCAACACTCGGTTCTACTGCATTCACGCTCGTATTTTCCTATCTCTCCATCAAAATCGGGCAGCATATTATGCGAGATTTAAGAAACCAGCTGTTTTCGCACTTGCAGGCGATGTCGCTTAAATTCTTCACATCCACACGCACCGGCGAAATCCAGAGTCGACTTACCAATGACGTCGGAGGTATTCAGTCTGTAGTGAGTGACACGGCAGCAAACGTGCTATCTAACCTGACTACAGTGGCATCCACTCTGATTGCGATGGTTATAATGGACTGGAGGCTGACAATCCTGTCTGTGGGCGTGCTTCCATTTTTTGCACTCCTTGCAACCCAGATTGGCAAAGTTGGAAGAGATATCCAGACGAAACTACAATCACGTCTGGCAGATCTTAATGCTACCATGCAGGAGTCCCTGTCGGTATCTGGTGTACTGCTGACGAAAGTTAGCGGCAGACAGGGAAGTGTGATGGATAAATTCACCGTTGAAAACGGAGATTATACTAACCTGCAAATCCGTCAGACAATGATTTTCCGATTCTTTTTCAATCTCATTGGCTTAACATTTGGACTCACCCCCCTGCTTGTTTACTGGTTGGCAGGATATCTTGTAATCTCCAACAAAGATGGTGGACTTACTATTGGAACCATCGTAGCATTCACCGCACTTCAGGCACGGCTGTTCTTTCCACTCAACAACCTGTTGAATGTGCAGGTCCAGGTTGCAACTGCTATGGCCCTTTTTGACAGGATATTTGAATATCAGGACCTCAAGCTGGATATTGTCGATGCTCCAGATGCGGTAACGCTCAAGCCGGAAGTGCTTCGCGGCGATGTTGAGTTTGACAATGTGGACTTCCGGTATGAAACCGATCAGGAGGGTCTGTCACTAAAAGGTGTCAGTCTAAAAGCACGTGCTGGCCAGCTGGTGGCACTTGTGGGGCACAGTGGCGCTGGCAAGACCACACTCACCTATCTCATTCCTCGACTGTACGATGTTACGGCTGGAAGTGTGAGCATAGATGGTGTGGATGTACGGAAGATTAAACTGGAATCGCTCTCAGATATCATTGGAATGGTGACACAGGAGACCTATCTTGTGCACGACACGATTGCAGTGAATCTTAAGTTTGGCAACCCTAACGCAACACTTGCTCAGCTGCAGGATGCTGCAAAAGCGGCAGCCATCCATGATTTCATCGACTCTCTACCTGACAAGTATGAGACTGTAGTCGGCGAGAGAGGATACAGGTTGTCTGGTGGAGAGAAACAGCGAATTGCAATTGCTCGCGTAATCCTGAAAAATCCGCGAATACTAATTCTGGACGAAGCAACATCAGCTCTGGATACCCAGTCGGAACGGCTTATTCAATCAGCACTCACACCGCTAATGGCTGGCAGGACTACCTTTGCAATAGCTCACAGACTATCCACCATTCTGGCAGCTGACCAGATTTTAGTGATTGAAAAAGGTGAGATTGTGGAAAGAGGCACCCATCAGGAGCTACTGGCACTGGAAGGTGCCTATGCAAAACTCTACGCTGCTCAATTTCAGGAGCCGGAAGCTCAAAATACTGACTTTGCAGAGATTGCATAGGACAAACCTTCCCAAGAATACACACCTACTCCCTGCCCACACCCAAACCATCAGCCACCCTGTTAATATAGTTGAACCAGGATGCTATAAGGTTGATCTGCAGGATAGCAGTGTCATCGAAACCATGCGCCCGCAATGCCTCAATATCCGCCCTGCTGACCGTAACTGGTGACACAGTCAGCTTGTGGGCATAATCCAGCATCACTCTGTCTGCAGGATCCAGTGTAGCTTGGCGGTAATCTGACTTGATGGCAGCTATGAGAGCATCATCTTTGGTGATAGCACGCAGAAACTCCGCGTGAGATTCAGTTCAATAAAAACAGGAATTTGCAACTGAAACCACCGTGGCAATCATCTCATGCTGCTTTCTGTTCAGCGGCAAGTCCTCACCCATCAACGTTGCATGAGTGGAAAAAGCATGGTAGAGAGCTTCTGGAATGAGCGAATGAGAATCTGTGATACCACCACCATTTTCTGGCGAAGCCAGAACTGCCAGTGAGGGAATGGGAGTAGTGCCATACTCTCTTGGCATTTTGCTACGCCATCGAAATGCCTCTTTTAGCCTTTCACCACCATCCTTCAGGAAAATGGTCTTAATCCAGGTCATACACAAAGCTCCTCACTAAGAAGATAGTAGTATCATACCTGATGCCCTACGAAATCATGTTTAGTGCTAGTATTATCAGTATTACATTATACCCTACCAGACTTGTATCAGGGTTAATGTCCAAATCTCAGTGTATCTGCATTAATTGAGTATTACTGATGATGAGGTGATTTACTAAATTTCGCCACAATTGGCTAGATTAAATGTTCAGCATTGAGAGTTAAGTATGTCCCTAATTCAGGCACCCTTCCCATAGTGCGAGGACATACCGCATCGTATAAACAAGATGAAATGAAAACGAATTAACGCGTACTACTCATAGAATGTAGCCATTCTGCACTGCATGGTTGACTAAGCAGCGAAATCTCTCAATAGTCCCTTTATGGTTCTTTCACGATTGAATTCAGTAAAGTAACAAGTATATTTACACGCATAGTGAGATATGGCAGCAACAGTTGGGAGATAACAATCCTCATGGATGGTTCAGGTCGGCAAATTGCTATCTCTTCATTGGATGATAGGTACAAGGAGATACCAAGTTATTTTCATGCACGTGTTCCAGATGTCGCCATTCTGCAAGGTAACCATGAGCTTGAGACTGCAATAAGACAAGATTCCGTTTAATTTCAGGAAAAATTTTCAGACCTCAAGGAGTTGTGCACTTTTATCAGCAGTGAGTATAAATAACATAGCTGCTGCAATCCGCGAGCTAAATTAATGTAATCCTGCAAGATGCACAGTCAAACAAATCAAATTAAAATTACTATATGACTGACTATATACCTGTTCACGCTCTAACATACTAGCCCAGAAACTCCACTTTTATGCCCCCGGGCTTTACGTGATTAACCCCTCGACTATCCTTTATCCCACTTAGGGGCATTCTCTGCACGTTCCGATAACAGGGCATGGAGCTTTGCAATCTCCTGTTTCATGCAGCTTACTGTCTCATCCAGTGATACTATCGTGCGTTCATCACTTCCACGCAGCTTCCATTCAACGCCACCTCTTTCCATCGATTTCTCAGAGATAACGATCTGCAAAGGAATGCCTCGTAGTTCGGAATCGGCAAATTTAACGCCAGCAGAAACGTCCTTCCGATCGTCATACAACGTCTCAACACCTGCACCCAGAAGCTCCGTATACAGGGTGTTGGCCCGTTCCTGACCCTCAGGAGTGCGACACAGCGAGATTAGACAGACTGCATAGGGAGCGATGGAGATGGGCAGTTTAAGCCCTCTGTCATCGCGATACTCCTCAGCAATGCATGCCAGCAGTCTACCGACGCCAATTCCATATGATCCCATAACCACTGCTTTAAGCTGGCCAGCCTCATCCACATAGTTTGCACCCATTGCCTCGGTATATCTGGTACCCAGCTGGAAGATGTTCCCAACCTCAACCCCGCGTTGAAGGGTAAGCTTTGCACCACACTTTATGCATGTATCTCCACTTCGTGCCGTGGCGATATTGACTATGAGATCTGGCTTGAAATCTCTTCCACAGTTCACATTCCGAAGATGGTACCCCTCTTCATTTGCTCCGGCAACCAGGTTTGTCTCGAGCGAAATCAACTCGTCTGCAATCACGAGCACATCATCATTTGTGATGCCCACGGAGGACGCATATCCCGGAACCATCCCCACTGCCGTAATCTCTTCGGGTGTTGCCGTTCTGAGCACATTGGCTTTGGACCAGTTTTTCACCAGAACATCATTGACTTCCATATCCCCACGTACAAGTGCAACAACCAACTTATTTTTAAGGGTTTTTCCATACTCAGCAACGAAGAAAACTGCCTTACAGGTCTGATGAGGCTCAATCCCAAGAAACTGGGATAGATCTTCAATCGTTTTGGCGCCTGGTGTTGCCACTTTTTCCATCTCGAGTGCAGGACCATTGTCGTATCGTGGCTTCTCAAATTCTGCAATCTCCTGATTGGCTGCATAGTCACAGTTTTCACACACAATAAGCGAATCTTCTCCTATGGGTGAAAGGTACATGAACTCATGCGCAACCTTACCCCCCATCATACCAACGTCGCTTCCTACAGCAATCAGGTTAAGTCCTACACGTGCCCCAATTCGATGATAGGCATTATAATGTGCAGTATACTGAATGGCAAGCCCTGCCTCATCCCTGTCTAGTGTGTAGGAGTCTTTCATGATGAATTCACGCACTCGAATCAGTCCGCCGCGTGCACGCTGTTCATCTCGAAACTTGGTCTGGATCTGATATACCGCCTGAGGAAGCTGCTTGTACGATTTTATTTCAGATCTGGTAAGTTCGGCTACCACCTCTTCATGGGTTAAAGCCAGAACCATTTCATGGCCTTTACGATCCTTGAACCTGACCATTGTTTCATCAATTGCCTGCCATCTACCGGTCTTTTGCCAGATCTCAGCGGGATGCACAACAGGCATCTCAATCTCCTGAGCACCAATCGCATCCATCTCTTCACGCAGTATCTGCTCAATTTTCCTAAGCGAGCGCTGTGCTAAAGGCAGATACGAGAAGATACCTGCAGCAAGCTGTCGGATAAAGCCTGCACGCAGCATGAGCTGATGGGAAACGATCTCTGTTTCCGCAGGGGCTTCTCTTAAGGTTTCACCGAATAGATTAACAACGCGCATTGAAATATTTCCTGTTTACAGAGGCAGTGGCACATAATATGTTACTAAAGCTGTCTATGTCAAGTCAACTATTTTCATAAATCTTCAAATACTAGTAACTAACTTCCATTAACTACAAGTAAAATATGTTACGCCTGAATATTTCTTTATGTCTGTCGGGGACCATGATCGAACTAGAATTGTGAATTCAGGCCTGATAAAGCGATAAGTTTTCGCTGCAATTAAAAAGGATATGAAACATAAATTAGCACCTCCACACTGCTCTTTATAGGTTAAAAGGAGGATTTAAGACCGCCCGAATGCGCTACTGTTTGCAATCGGGACTGTTACCTCTCTTACTCGGGTAGAATAGTGTAAAGTGATTTAAGGATTCCAAAGAACTTGTCTGATAATTCGGTTGAACAATTTAACGAAGTGATGGAGCAGGGAATGCGTTTGGCGAGGGCGTACCAGTGGGCTAATGCCGTGGACGCCTACCGTAAGGCTGTGGCTCTTGTCCCTGGTTCCGAAGAGGCTCGATTTCGACTTGGATGGGCTTTGTGGAATCTCGCAGATTCTGAAAAGCCAACCATCGCCGATCTTGCCATTGTATACGGAGCACAAGCTCTTGGCTTGGAGCAGACTGCAAGGGATGGTCGAAGGCGTGTACAGTTCAACAGGCAGCTGCTGAAAGATGCGATCTTCTACTTGAACAGCGTGATCGATAGAGACAGCACCAACGCACGTGCCTATCACTATCTTGCCCGCACATTCCAGGCACTCGATATGCGACCCGAGGCCGAGGAAGCGGCAAGGAAGGCAGCAGAGCTTGAGCCAGGAAATGCCAACTACACCAACCTTGCTCAAAACTTTGAACGCACTCTGCCATCACCTGAAGTTCCCAAACCGGGCACCGCGCATACTTGGGATGACCTGGTGCTTGACCCCAGAACCAAGAGAGAGCTTAAACAGATGCAGCTGCTTCTTGAGAAGCCGGATCTTGCCAAGGAGCTGGGAATTCACCCTCCAACTGGGATACTGCTGAAGGGACCTCCTGGTACAGGCAAAACCACTATAGCCAGGATCCTGGCGCATGAATCCAAATGCAACTTCTTTGCTGTGTCTCCCCCTGAGATCATCGATTCCTATGTGGGCGAGAGCGAAAAAAGAGTGCGTGAGCTGTTTGTCCGTGCTCGTGCGAATGCTCCTGCGATCATATTCATTGATGAGATAGATGCGCTCCTGCCCATTCGTCAGGGAGGGGTTGCTATTCATTCAGACAAAGTTGTGAACCAGTTTCTGCAAGAGATGGATGGGATGACGCCTAATGCCCGCATCTTTGTGGTAGGTGCAACCAACCGGCCAGACATGCTGGATCCCGCTGTTAGAAGAGGTGGCAGGCTGTCTCGGGAGATTGAAATTCCTGTACCAGACCATGACGCCAGAATTCAGCTCTTCAAATTAAGCACCAGGAACAGCCCTCTTTCACCAGATGTGGACATTGAGGAGCTGTCGAGATTGACAGATGGTTACAGCGGTGCCGATATTAAGGCACTTGTGAGTGAAGCGGGTCTCATGGCTCTCATTCGCATTGCAGATGAGAATAATTCTGACCCGCGCTGCCTATCAATGGCAGATTTTCGGATGGCAATCATTAATCTAGGATAGAGGTTTTTAACTACAATGGCAAAATTAGTTCTACTACGGCATGGTCAGTCTACCTGGAATTTGGAGAACAAATTCACAGGCTGGATCGATGTACCTCTTACCCCGCAAGGGATTGTGGAAGCACGCGAAGCTGGCGCAAAGATCAAAGTTGCTGGCATCCACTTTGATGAGGCATACACCTCCGTGCTGCAAAGAGCAATTGATACTCTCACGCTCTGCCTTGAAGCGATGGGACAGGAGAATATTCCTGTGTACAAAGATCAGGCTCTGAATGAGAGGCACTATGGTGACCTACAGGGGCTGAACAAAGCCGACACCGCCGAAAGGTATGGCGATGAACAAG
>JAJZFJ010000006.1 GCA_021805395.1 bacterium | reverse complement strand
TGCTGAGATCCATTCGAAAAAGACTAGATTATGCAGAAAGAGGGGGCGCCCCTTTGTTGGGAATAAACGGAGTAAGCATCATCGGTCATGGCAGATCGAATGCAACTGCCGTCGCGAACGCCTGTGCTGCCGCTGAGCGAGCAGTACAACAAAGAGTTGTTGAGGCAATCAGACTACGAATCTCATCAACACCTTCACCCCCTCCAACTTCTTAGGAGCATCTTCAGCAGTTATGTCCCTTGTTCCACAACCATTTACCCCACCCAGAAGAGCTCATATCGTTGGCCTGGGAATTGCAGTACCTCCCCAGGTGCTAACGAATGACGATCTGGCACAGCGCATGGATACGACCGATGAGTGGATACGTACCCGCACGGGCATTCGAGAACGCAGAGTGAGTACGCCAGACATCGCGACCTCTGATCTTGCTACCCAGGCTGGACGCATGGCAATTGCAGATGCTGGCATAACAGCCGAATCGCTGGACCTCATACTGTGCGCCACAACCAGTGGAGACTATATCTGGCCCTCCACTGCGTGCATACTGCAGCAGAACCTGGGAGCTACGAGGGCCGCAGCCTTCGACCTCAGTGCAGCATGCTCTGGCTTCTGCTATGCTCTGGCTACAGCCGCTGCATACATAGAAAGCGGCAGCATGAAACAGATCCTGGTAGTAGGTGCAGATACACTCACCAAACAGGTGAACTGGTCAGACAGAGGCACATGCATCCTGTTCGGCGATGGTGCCGGAGCAGCCATTCTCGCAGCCGGACCTCCAGACGCCGGGGTTGTATCCTCCATTATGAGAGCCGATGGCAGTGGAGTTGAATCCGTATGGCTGCCAGCAGGGGGTACGCGCACTCCTATCACAACCGAGCTGCTGGAGGCGGGCAATGTGGGTCTCGAGATGCGCGGCCGAGAAGTCTATCGTTTTGCGGCTGAACGGGTTCCTGAGGTGATTATGGATGCTCTGTGCAGCGTTGGCTTAAACCCATCGGATGTAGGGCTTCTGGTGATGCACCAGGCAAATCTTCGTATCATGCAAACGGTTTCTGAGAGACTCAACATCCCCATGGAGAAGGTTTTTGTGAACCTGGACCGATACGGCAACACATCTGCAGCGTCTGTTCCCATGGCACTCTGTGAAGCTAAAGCAGAGGGTAGAATATTGCCTGGAGATGTTGTCGTGACTGTGGGTTTTGGAGCTGGATTAACCTGGGCTGCAAATGTAATCTTCTGGCAGGGAGCTGCAAATGGGTAAGATCGCATTTCTGTTCCCTGGTCAAGGATCGCAGAAGGTTGGAATGGGACGCTCGTTTTACGATGCTTTCCCCCAGGGCAAAGCCCTATTCGATGAGGCGGATGAGATTCTTGGTTTCAGCCTGTCTTCACTCTGCTTTGATGGTCCTGAGGAAGTGCTTCGTCAAACTGAGAATGCTCAGGTTGCACTGTTTACAACGTCTGTAGCAGCATGGTCCTGCTTACGGCTTTCAACCTCACAAAATGCGGATGGTGCTGCGGGCCATAGTGTAGGTGAGTATGCTGCGCTGGTTGCAGCAGGATCGCTTAACTTTGCGGATGGCTTAGCCCTGGTGCGCAAACGCGGCGAGCTAATGAGAGACGCTGCTGCCGCATCTCCCGGCACCATGGCTGCAGTGCTGGGCATGGAGAGTTCAGCCATACAGGAAGTTTGCAGAGAGGTACGGCAGAATGGCGGGCCGCTTGTTACAGTGGCAAACTGCAATGGCAGTGGACAAACAGTGATATCTGGCACGAAGGATGGAGTAGAGCGAGCATCTCAACTGGCAAAGGAGAGAGGAGCGAAGCGGATCATACCGCTGAATGTATCCGGTGCATTTCACTCTCCGCTCATGGTAACAGCAGGAGATGCCCTCTACGCTTACCTATCTCAAACGCCGTTTCGTAAACCTGAAATCCCACTGGTAGCAAACGTGAATGCGAGCTGGGTTGAACTCCCCTCCGACGTCGTGGGTGGCCTAACTTTGCAGGTAAGTGGCAGCGTTCTCTGGGAACAGTCCATGCAGCTTATGCTTTCTGAAGGGTACGATACCTTCATTGAACTCGGATCTGGTGATGTTCTGTCTGGTCTGATGAAGCGAATGAACAAAGATGTGACATCTCTCTCTGTAACAGGTGCAGAGAGTTTGAAGGATGCTGTGGAAGCAATGCAAAAGGCAAAAGAAACTGAGCCATGCGGTTAAAAGATCAAACAGCTCTGGTAACGGGCGCAAGCAGAGGAATAGGCAGGGCAGTTGCCGTAGCTCTGGCGGCAGAAGGTGCGTACATTCTGGTAAACTACCAGAATAGTATCGATTCTGCTACGGAGACACTCAAACAGATTCAGTCTTTGGGTGGTGATGGTATGCTGTATAAGGCAGATGTATCCAAAGTGGATGAGGTTGAATCTATGGTTCAACAACTGAAGCAGCTTCGTGGAAGTATAGATATTCTCGTAAACAATGCAGGCATAACACGAGATAAACTGTTAATGCGTATGAGTGAAGAAGACTGGGATTCTGTGCTGGATACTAATCTGAAAGGTGCTTTCCTTAGCTGCAGAGCTGTGGCACCTATGATGATTAAACAGCGAAGCGGAGTCATAGTTAACATAGGCAGTGTCATTGGAGCAATGGGCGGAGCAGGACAGGCTAACTATAGCGCTGCAAAGGCTGGTATCGAGGGGTTCACACGTTCTCTTGCAAGGGAACTGGGATCCAGAAATGTGCGTGTGAACGCCATAGCCCCGGGCTTCATTGAGACAGATATGACGGACGTATTGAAACTTGACATGCGTGAAGCCATTCAAAAACAGATTCCACTGGGAAGATTTGGCAAGCCCGAGGATATAGCAAACGCTGTTGTGTATCTGTGTTCCGATGCCGGTTCATACGTGCACGGCACAGTGCTCACGATTGATGGTGGGCTAAGCATGTGAAAAACCATCATAAACAACCAGATCCATCTAATCAGCATGAAAAAGGAGAGACAGAAGATATGAATACATTCGAGCGTGTACGGAAAGTACTCGTCGAGCAGATTGATGTGAGTGAAGATGAAGTGGTGCCATCAGCTTCTATCGTTGATGACCTGAAAGCAGATTCACTTGATGTTGTGGAGATCATTATGGGTCTTGAAGAGGAGTTCGACATCGAGATTCCTGATGATGAGGCAGAGAAAATCAAGACAGTTCAGGATATTATTGATCATGTAGAGACCAAGTCGAAGTCCTGATAGGTAAGAGGAAGGTGGCATTGATTTGATTCATGGTACCAGGCAAAGAGAAATAGGTGAGTTTCGGAGAGTTGTTGTCACAGGGGTGGGAGGAGTAACAGCTCTCGGTCTCGATGCAGAAACCATCTGGAAAGCTTGTCTTTCTGGTTGCTCTGGAGTGACACCCATAACCAGTTTTGACTGTGCAGATTACGATACACGTATTGCTGCAGAGATTAAAGATTGGGATGGTACACCCTACTTTCAGTCTCGAAAGGAAGCTAAACGGGTAGACAGATTTGTTCAGTTTGCTGTTGCTGCTTCCAAGATGGCACTGGAGGATGCTGGGCTCAATATTGATGAATCCAATCAAACAAGAGTGGGTGTCTACATAGGTTCCGGAATAGGCGGACTTGGCACCATTGAGAGTTACCATACCATCCTTCTTGAAAAGGGACCAGGAAGAATCTCACCCTTCCTAATTCCCGGCATCATCTGTAACATGGGTGCAGGTATGGTTTCCATAGAGACTGGCGCAAGAGGGCCAAACTCATGTGTGACAACGGCATGTACGACAGGCACGAATAACATAGGTGATGCGTTCAAACTCATCCAGTCGGGGCGTGCTGATGCGATGATAGCCGGAGGAGCAGAGGCATGCATAACGCCTCTGGGTATTGCAGGCTTTTGTGCAGCACGCACCATGTCTACCAGAAATAACGATCCGGAGCGTGCAAGCAGACCATTCGATGCAGATCGCGATGGCTTTGTTATGGGCGAGGGTGCAGGTGTTCTCATCCTCGAGGAGCTGGAGTCTGCTCTGGCACGTGGTGCACGTATCTATGCGGAAGTTGCTGGCTATGGCATGAGCGGGGATGCCTACCATATCACTGGTCAGCCTGAAGATGCCCACGGAGCTATTCAGTGTATGGCTGCTGCACTGCAGGATGCGGACATTACCCCTGACAAGATCAACTACATTAACGCACACGGAACCAGTACGCTTATTAATGACAAAACCGAGACGTTTGCAATTCGTCAGGTATTTGGTGATCACGCAGACAGCCTTGCTGTTAGCTCAACAAAATCGATGACAGGGCATCTTATCGGAGCTGCGGGTGCAATTGAAGCGATGTTTACCGCCAGAGCGGTAAGTTCCAATATGGCGCCTCCAACTATCAATCTGGATAACCCGGATCCTGCATGTGATTTGGATTACGTTCCCAACCAGGCAAGAAGTATGGAAATAGAGTATGCTCTATCCAACTCCTTCGGCTTTGGTGGACACAATGCTACATTGGTGTTCAAGAAGGTTTGAAAAATGAAAAAGACTATCATGTCGAACACTGCTGCACGGTCTAAACGCCTTCCCGGCTGGGTGACACCAGCTATCATTCTGTTTGGTGCTGGAGCTATGGGTGCAATGCACAGCCCACGGCCAGGAGGAAACGTGGAGTGGCAGGAGTACTATAAACAGGCAGTTAAGAAAGCAGCTTCACTTCATGAGCCCATACTGCTTAGTTTCACCACACCAGGTTGTAATTTTTGTGCCAAGATGGATGCTGAGACATACACCAACCACTCCACAACCAGCCTTTTAAGTCGATGTGTGAGTATACGTCTGGATAGTGATATGGATGCATCACGGAACCTTAAAATGGGCATTATGAACTATCCTACAACCATTGTGGAGACCTCATCCGGAGTTCAACTAGCCAGATTTGAAGGGTATGTATCTTCAGCACAGTTAAATCCTGTCCTTGAAGAGGCATTGAAAGTGTCCTCCCGTTCTAATTGATATTCATGCGTGAGATGCCTTCTCCTTTAAGCTTCTTTCAAAAAGCTATACGGCTAGTTTTATTGAGAATGCAGTATGTCATGCCAATCGGTTCCAACTGTGCTTTTCCCTGGATGTAGAGTTTCCAATCTCCAAGCACAAATCACAATAGCTGCTGCCCAGATGGTTTGTGACGGGCTGTTTATCTCGAGTTAAACTGTTTTAGAAACTACTGAACAATATCGATTTATCTTGTAAGTATGTTTCAAAATTTGTGATGAAGTAACATCTATCCTGTATGACAAATCAGATGCTTCGCCAATGACAGCTGGCTTTTTATGATCGAATTAACTTAACGGTAAGTCTGGAAGTGTTTAATGAAGAATGACCCGCATAAGGATTGAAGTTCACAGAAAGTTTTATTTTATATAACTGTGGAGGAATTTGATTGAGTGCTGTATAAGTGGATTAGAGTGGGTGAAATGCTCACTCAGCTTTAGGACCCGAAATACAAGTTTGCCAGGAGACAGCAGATGACGGTTGCAGAATCATTTAACTATCGACAAAAAACCCACGCTCTTCATGCCACAGAAGAGCAGCTAAAAGATTTGCATGATGAGGGATTTGTGTTGATCCCGAATGTCCTTTCCAAAGAGCTTGTTGAAAGCGCACGACAGCATATTGATGAACTCAAACCCTTTGGGTTTGATAGACTGGGCAACACAGACCACTTTAAAAATGTATTCAATCGAGATCCATTCTGGCTGCAGTTTATAGACTGGCCTGGTGTGATAGATCTGGCAGAAGCATCCATGGGAAGTGAATGCCATATCATTGGGCAAACAGCATGGAGAAGCCATCCGGGTCATGATGGATGGGGCATGCATACTGACCGCCTGTTTGTGCAGATGCCGGAAGACATGGCGGAGGATCCCCGCTTCACACTCCCCATCATGCTATGCACTGCTCACTTCTATCTCAACGATATTGATGAGAATCTCTGTCCCACATGGGTAATTCCCGGTAGTCATAAATCTGGAGGACCTCCAAAAGCAGATCCAGATGGAGTTGTGAGATATAAAGGACGTAAGCCTGAGCCAGTGGTTTGCAAGGCAGGTGATGTGCTGTTCTTCCGAAGTGAGGTGTGGCATTCAGGTTCCAAGAACAATACAGAAGATCAGACACGCTATCTTCTCCAGGTTCATTATAGCAACAGGGTAGTAGCGCAACAGTTCTCTCCTTATATAACATGGCAGTTTAACCCCGAGGTTATTGCAGCATGTAATCCCAGACAGAGACGATTACTTGGTGACCACAAACCCGGTGCCTACGACTAAGAGGAGAGTATTGAATGATTGACCTTTCAGGCAAACACATCTTCATAACGGGAGGCAGCAGAGGCATTGGTGCTGCCTCTGCCCGGATGGCAGCCAAGGCAGGTGCAACGGTTTCTATCAATTACCACACAAATCATAACGCGGCTAACAAGCTAGTAAATGAAATAACAGAATCCGGGGGACGCGCTCTCGCTCTTGCAGCGGATGCCTCGGAGGATGGTGCATTGATGCATGCTGTCCAAACTGCTGTAGAGCGAATGGGGCCACTACATGGGCTGGTAGTATCGGCAGGGATATTTGAAGGCTTGGCACTTGAGGATATGACAGTGGAGTTTTGGGACAGGGTGATGGCAGTTAACCTTCGCTCCACATTCCTTGCTGTGCAGGCTGCAGTACCCCACATGCGGCATACGGGTGAAGGTGGAAGCATCGTGATCTACAGTTCAACTGCTGGCCAGAGAGGATCCGCTATCTATTCTGCCTATGCTGCCTCAAAAGCAGCCCAGATTATGTTTATGCGTTCTATGGCAAAGGAGTTGGGGAAAGATAAGATAAGGGTTAACTGCATAGCTCCTTCATGGACTGAAACAGATATGGCCGCACCTAGTCTGGATGCACTGGGACGCGACGAAGTGGTGAAAGAGTTTGTGCTGGGAAGAATAGGAATGCCAGACGATGTAGCAGGCGCCACAATGTTCCTGTTAAGCGATGTGTCGGGCTTTATTACTGGAACTACAGTCACTGTGGATGGTGGAATGGATATGCGCGGTTAATGCCAGCCGTAACATCCTGATTGGTAATTGATCTCGATGTTACGGCTACTTCCTTGCATCGAAAGTTGGTATTAACAAAACTTTTTGGTTATCTAATACATATATTGGAGTTGCAGATTGATTAAAATCGCAATATCCCAGCAAGAATATCATTATATTTTGTTGGAAATGCACCAATTTTGTCCAAATGAAAGTATAATAGTATAGTAATTAGGTTATAATCAACCCATTAAGGTGATGGTTGGATGGTAACAAAATCAAAACATATTGCAAACCGTATGGTATTGGGTGTTTCAGCTTTTATAGTAGCTGCCTCATCCTCTATACTGAATGCAAGAATAGATGGCTGGTTAGCATCACATCAGGTTGCATTACCTGCAGGCATATTTTTGCTGCTTGCAGCAATGTTTGTGCCACGCCTGCGCAGATTTCTTATTGTTACTCTCTGTTTTGCTGTGGGACTTTTCACCCTCAGGCAGGGATTCGCTGCATACTTATCCGTGACTTCAGGAGTCAGCAAAACCCTCTTTTTAGATGAGTTTGATGGGGTGTTTCTATTTGTTGTCTCCTTCCTCATGCTGCTAGCCGGCATAGGCGAAACATTTCAGGCAGAGCAGGTTTGGACCAGAAGATGTTACCTTGGTGGTGCATCCATCTACTTTTTACTGCAGGCCTATGTTGCATTCTCACTGTTTGGTTCTGCGCGTTCCATTATCTTCGCGGTTGCTGGAATAACAGCATTGGGCGGGATGATGTTTGCGAGAAGACTCGTTGAGATACCCGGCATAGATCCTCCAGAAGAAAACTCACTGCAGCTCAGCAAAGATGCAGCACACAGGGCAACACTCATTGCAAAAGAGTGGCGGGATTGTGCTGTGGCAGTTGTCGAAGAGTGCGAACGACCATTTACGCTTCATGATTCACACGCATAATATTCCATATCTCTGAATAAATCGTTTGCGTATACGATGGCAAAGTTATAGAGGGAGCTTTGGATTGATGATGCTCTCTTCATGTGACAACAGATGCTTCTTCACATCCAATCCCCCGCTGTATCCTACAAGATCACCATTTGCCCCTATCACCCTGTGACACGGGATGATAATGGGTAGTGGATTACGGCTGTTTGCAAGACCTACTGCACGGGATGCGTTCCCATTTCCAATGAGCATTGCCAAATCTCCGTATGATAGACAGCAGCCAAACGGTATTTCAAGAAGCTTTTGCCAAACTTTTAACTGAAACGCAGTACCCTGAGGTGCAAGAGGCAAAGTAAAGCTCGTGAGTGTTCCATTAAAATAAGCTGTCAGTTGACGCATTGCTTCAGGTAATGGTGTGCAGTTTGGCATTTCTGTATATTCTTCTGGATTGTCAGGAATCTGTTCAGGACGAATGGATAGAGCTGTTAATGCGACGCCATCAGATTGGAGTAGAATAGTGCCGATGGGGCTTTCCATAACAGCGTAATACAGCATTAAATCAGACCATCCAGCGATTTCCAGAGATGCATTGCTCCATAAGCGCGCCAGGGTCGCCATGCTTCTGCAATATCAAGGATCCGCTTTTTGTTCTTCTCGTTAAGCGCCTTCATTAATCCCAGATCGGTATGCGGGAATGCATCTTTGTTGCCTAATGCCCGCATAGAGATACACTGAGCAGTCCATTCTCCAATGCCCGGTATAGCAATAAGCTTCTCAAGAGTTTCTTCAACGCTGCTTGAACCATCAAGATGAAGTCTGCCTTCCATAATCTCATTGGAAATGGATCGAATTGTTTCTGCTCGTCGGCGAACAATTCCCAGAGCCATAATGGCTTCAACTGATGCCTGAGCAAGTGCAGCTGGAGTGGGCCAAAGGTGCGTGAGATTGGTGAAAGGGGTATCGATAGGCTGACCGAAAGTTCGTACGAGACGATAGCCAATTGTTTTTGCTGCCTGCACGCTTATCTGCTGACCCAGCACAATTCGGATAGCTACCTCAAATCCATTGAAAGCACCAGGTAACCTCAACCCCGGTTTTGCAACAGCAACATCACCTAGCTGAAGCGATATTTCAGCTGGATTGGCAGTGAGATCAAAAAGCAGTTTTATTCTCGAAGTAATTTGCTGAAAGAAGGGAGCAATGGTTTCTGATATTTCAACTTGAAGAGTGTTCTTCTCCTCATTATTGCTTATTATGATCCATCCAGACTGATTACCCATCTGAACTGTTCTTATGTAAGTCGCCCCATCAATCACCTCCATACCGCATGCTGAGTGACCAGAGATAAAAGTTAGCAGGGAGGTCCAATCTAGTGGAGGGCAGTAAGCTATTTCACATTTGATGCTGGTTTTAATTCGCTTGCTGCTCTTTGCCTGTAATTCAACGGGAGAAAAGCCCTTCACACTTTCGAAGGCTCTGCAAGCACTGGCTGTCGATTTAAAGCCAGCAATAGATGCTATCACTTCCCAGGATAGGTTGGTCTCTGTAAGCAGTCTTCTGCATATCTGAAGCTGTCTGTGGCGGCTAAGCTCCATAGGAGAAGCTCCATAATCGCGTAGCAGACAACTGCTTAGATTTTGAGCAGATGTGCCTAATTGGGATGCCAGATCAGAAACGGTGTCATGTATTAAAGCACCATCCTGTATTCTGTTGAAGGCATTGGTAGAAAGCGTTGAGACTAACTGAATTCTGGCATTGTCCGGGTTTTTATCAGGCACACATCG
>JAJZFJ010000123.1 GCA_021805395.1 bacterium | reverse complement strand
TCCTTCAGGATTTATCACTTCATTATATATACCTTTGCCAGCTGGTAGATCTGTGATTATAGTGGATTCTGATGCACGAAGTTCAGGATGGTCAGGATTGGAAACAATTCTGATCTCCTCATTTTTAGCGGTTTCTATTACAACTACTCTACCGGTATTGATAGCAACCTCGGATACATCGGATCTCAATTTGGATCTTAAGAGGTTAGTTGCTGGTTTTAAAACGCGTCCAATTATGGAACCAGTTTTTGTTGATCCCTTAAAAAACCTAATTGTTCCAAATTGACTGTTATCAATTTCGATACTAATAGTATGCAGATGATTAGTCTGTAGTGAAGTTGGTAGCTGTGTAGCACCCGGATCCGCATTCACCGCTTTAATGGTGAATAGTATGTTCACAATAATGGCCAGGAAAATAGGGGTGCTGCTATTTTTTCTCATTACTATCAAATTGCACCCGCTTTTTCACGAGGATCAGACAGCATATCATTAAAGTTAATCCACATTGAATAATTTAAACTCATTATACTTCATAGAATAGGAAACGGCTACCCGGACTCTTCATGTCTGGTTGCAGCGCTGAAGATATCATTGTCACAAGAGTATGAAACGGAGCACTGCGATCGGGCTAGAGATTTATTGATATTATACAGTTCCATCATATTCCGGCATACTTTCGGTATCACATACTTGTTCAACTCTATAACGAGATATCTGCATTAGAAGTGACGTGGCATTTGAAGGTCTTGGAATCTCTCTATGGGATCTGAAATTGATCTGTTTACTCATCTGTACCATTTAGAGAAATCAGTACATCGCTGTTCACCTGTGATGAGTATCCACATTTTTAGCTGTCTACCTTCTGTCTCTCCTTCTCTTCCAGAGCCTTCTTTTTAAAATTTGCCATACATTGAAAACAATTGGACAACAGGACGAGTTACTGATTGCTGAGAGAGTTCTGCTTCGAAATTCAGATGCAAAAAGGTATGGGTAGTCCTGACACGATTTTGGCCTATCTTCATACACCGAACAACGGTTGTCTTCCTGTAAGAACGGACAGGGTATCTGGTTTATAACTTTATCCTGATAGTCATCCAATTTAATATATTTCTCGGTAAACTCTCTTTTGCTAATTTGTAGCCGTGCAGCAAGTCGCTGAATATCATCATTGTCCACTAATATCTCAAGTGTTTTGCAGCAGTTTGCACAGGTTGTGCAGTCTATCTGCTTCCATACCCTATCTGTAGTCTCCTTGACTATGCCATCCAGCTTCTCATTAGACATGTTGAGATAGCCTTTCAAGTATGCTCTAAAATGAAAGTCATCTACTTCGTTGTTTTTAGCATATCTTTGAATTAGAGGAATATCTCTAATTAAATTGTCTGGCATTCCAATCTCCCCAATAGTGAATAAGATCATAGATTATCTTGGATATTGTAATTAGTGTGGGGGAATCGTCCAATCTCCTGAGATGCAGCTTCGATCTACTGCATCAAGAACAGCCTGGTTACGGTATCCATCAAGAAAGCTTGGAGAGAATGGCTTGTTCTCAGCAACAGCATCCAGGAACACCTTTATCATATTGATGAATGTATGCTCGTATCCTATGATATGCGCCACAGGCCAGTATGCAGACATATAGGGCATAAAACTCTGCGTAGCTTGCACATTACGGAAGCCCTGAATGCCATCCGGATCGTCTGTCAGGTAGAGTTGAAACTCGTTCATTCTCTCCTGGTTATACACAATGCTTCCCTTCTCACCATTTATTTCCCAATAGTTATAATTCTTACGCCCGGGTGCCAGACGGGTTGCTTCAAATGTTCCTGTTGCACCGTTGTCGAAACGCGCCAGGAATGCTGTCACATCATCCACCGTTACAGCACCTTTTTCTGAGGAAGCCTTAAACCCTGCTAATCCGCCACTAGTGTCTGCAAGAAGAGGTCGCTCCTTAATGAAGGTCTCACTCAGACCGCTTACAGATTTGAACTCTGTATGCATTACAAAACGGGCAGTGTCGATAAGGTGAGCATTCAGGTCTCCATGAGAACCGCTTCCTGCAATGCTTTTATCCAGTCTCCACACCAGAGGCACTTCAGGATCAATAATCCAGTCTTGTAGATACTGACCCCTGAAATGTCTAATCTTGCCGAGCTTTCCTTCACTCACCAGCTGCGAAGCATAAGCGATTGCTGGGGCAAATCTGTAGTTATGGCAAATCCCGTTCACGAGCCCAGTGCTTACCGCCAGATCATAGGATGCTTTAGCATCTTCCACCGAGATGGCGAGTGGCTTTTCACAAAGCACATGTTTGCCGGCTCGTAGTGCTGCCTGCGTGATGAGAGCGTGTGTGTTATTGGGGGTACCAATGTCAACAATATCAATATCTTTTCTGGCAATCACTTCCTGCCAGTCGGTAGCATATTCTTCCCACCCAAACTGTTGCATAGCTGCTTGAACTTTGGTCTCGTTCCTCCCGCAAATTACTTTAAGAACAGGTTCAACATCAATGTCGAAGAAACGTGATACTTGTCGGTAGGCATTGCTATGTGCTTTCCCCATGAACTGGTAGCCAATAAGTGCTATATTAACTTTCCGTTTAGCCATAGTGGATCTCCATTAGGTGTATTATGCTGATGAAACTATACTTTAATTCTAGAATTTGGTTGTAGAATCCTCTATTTGAGGTAAAGAATTACACTCCCTTGACCGTTTTGGAGGGAGATTTAACCTTTTTTTATACTCTTGTTATCAGAAATTAGCAATTTGTTCCGTATAATAGCTACTACTATTATAATCTGGTTAGGAGAACATACTAATTAATGGGTGGATACTTCAAAAAAGCCAAGTTTTCAATCATGCGTCTGCCAATATCCACCTGTGTAATTTGTACGTTGGGAATGTGCCAGCTTGCCTCTCTTCCAATTCAGGCAAAGTCGGTAGGTGACAGATATTTCCCAAACTATCACCCTACACCTCACACAGCCAAACTTCCCGATTGGGAGTTAATAGAGAATTTGAAGCAAAAGACCGGGGGGTGGTGGCCTACCAAGTCCGTTGAAAAATGGCGAGGCAACCAGCTAGTGAGTATTACTCGAGGTGATCCTGCTCTCATGGAGATTGCACTATCTTTTGATGATGGACCACATCCACCATTCACTCAAAAGCTACTGGCTCTATTGAAACGGATGAAAGTGCCTGCGACCTTTTTCCTTGTGGGATGGAAGGTAGATGAAGCTCCCTATATTCCTAGACTTATGCTGAAAGATGGAGATGTTGTAGCTAACCACACTTATCACCATTTCGACCTTAAGCTCGTTCCTCCAGAGCTGGCATACAACGAGATCTCACTTGGGAATGATGCTATTAGAAGGGCGTGCGGGATAACTCCCCGGTTTTTCCGGCCATCAGGCGGCCAGTTTGACCCTGCAGTTATCAATGACGCAGCTGAACAACACCTCACTACTGTGCTTTGGACCACCGATCCTGCAGACTATGTGAGCCCAGGTAAAGGTGTTATCATGCACAGAATTCTCAGTACTGTCAGACCGGGGTCGATCATACTTCTCCACGATGGCATGCAGCAGACATACGACATACTACCTACCCTAGTTAAGATACTGAGATCAGAAGGGTACAGATTTGTGACAATAGCACAGATGGCTGATCACCTGATCGCACAGAGGGAAGCTAATGAGGAGCAGATGGATGGGAACAGATCTGGATCTACACTTTCATTAGATCATCAGGATAAAATCCAGCATAGATACTAGATCGTCCCCATCAACTTAGGAGGGTTATCTATGTGTCTTATAGCTCCATGCAGGCTGATTAATCCTGAAGATAAAAGATGGAGTTAGCTGCCAGGCGACTGATTCGTGTTCCAGATTTTGAAGAGCTACCGGATCCTGAGTACTATCCTGCATGGACGTCAAACTGTAGTTCTCCGGAGCGTCTAATGAGCTAAGTGGGCGTACTGCTCTGGATTGCATATCAGACATCATCATGGAAGAGAGTCTGATGGGTGCAGCCTGTTCTGTTGGGTAGTTTACATGCAAGTATAGAAAAGTTGATATGATAGACAGACTGAATCCCAAGCCCACTGCCTGTAGTGGTGAAATGTTAAGTAGGGATGAAATTTGATTGGTGGCACTGCTGGAAAGAGATGTGTTATGTCGTTTTACGTAAGCCAGGGTGTGTTCGGCAGATATTACCAGAGCCTGCTTTTTGGCCATTGAACCCAAAAGATTTTTTGTGCTGCGCAAACCCTCATACTCTGAGTAGCAGCGAGAACATGTCTGCAAGTGTTTTTCGACTTTTATTGCTGTTTCCTGATTGAGTTGTCCATCAAGATAAGCAGAAATGAAACTTCTAACCCTTCCACAAAACACCTTAGTTCTCCTAATATATATGATTATTCCACAACAGCCGAAACAATCTCGGTAACCATATTTTGAACAGCAGGCTCAACATGGGTATTCATGAACTGTCGTACCATTTTTCTGCCACGGTGAAGTCTGGATCGAACAGTTCCTAGAGAGCAGTGCATCGCGTTAGCAATCTCTTCATAGCTCAAACCTTCAATGTCTGCCATAATTACTGCAACTCTGAAGTCGTCCGGAAGAGCATTTAGAGCATTTTGGAGATTTTCCTCAAGCGAAGCGTTCACTAAAATATGCTCAGGATCACATTCACTGTCGGGAATTTCCAGCATAACATCAGACTCTGAATTGATACCACAAGAGACTGGTTGACTTAGTGACTGGAGTTTTAGTTTGGGACGCTTTCTAAGTTCATCAATGAACACTCGCGACATGATTCGGTACAGCCAGTTTTCGAATGGCATCTCACGGTTATATCGGTCGAAAAACCTGTATGCCCTTAAAAACGATTCCTGAATCAGGTCTTCAGCATCTGCATGATTACCAGTAAGGCGGTACGCCACGTTGTAAGCTTGGCGATGACAGCGATGAACCAGAAGATCGAACTCTGCTCGATCACTTTTTCGTGAACACGAGAACAGTTCAGCAAGTCCCATTACAGTAAAACCTCCATCTTTTGATACGGTAGTCATTCAAACTTATGTTCCCGCATCTACAGAACACAGTAACTATAACAACAGAAGCTATTTTATCTTAGGAGGAGCGTTGAAGTGAATGTCATCATGAGTACCATCACAAAACGGTTTATCCTTGGAAGCGCCGCATCTGCAGAAGTATACTGGCTGATTTTCCTCGACTTCCATTATTAGCTGTCCACGCTCATTGACTACTCTTAGCGGACCATATATTTCTACAGGACCATCACTGAATACAATGGCTTTTTTTACATCATCCGTGCCCATCAACCCCTCCTTCGCGGAAATGTGATACTATTATGCATCGTATTTAATATTCTATACCTCATCTGCCGTAGAATTTACGATTATTCAACTGAAAATTATCTGGAGTGAAGAATGATCAAGTATTTCCGCCACGTTTCTATTATAATAATGGGGACAGTGCTGCTTGGGTGTCAGAATAGTCAGCCAACGGTGCAGAAACGGGCACAGACTACTCAACAAAGCTCCTCCTTTGGTCAAAACTCTCCTGCTTTAAGCGCTTCTCCGGTTGGGGCAGGAGCATCTGGACAATCGGGATCGGATGGGAAGAAGCCCACTCTGGAACAGGCTCTCCAGGAAGCGCCTAAAGAAGATTCTACTCTGAGACCCTTTAATGCCAGGTACAAATCAGCAGAAGCGAACCTGGAAAATCACCCATCAAGTGTGAGTGCCCAGCAAGCATACGTGAGGGCCACCTATGCCTATGCTCATGACATAGAATATGTATCAAGTCTGGATCCGGTCATCAGATACCGGGCTGCCCTGCTGCTTTATGAGCGCGCACTGAAAGTTGAACCCAAGGATCCTAAGTGCCTGAAGGAATACAACCTTATAGTAAGCATCTATCAGACAATGGGTGGGGTGCCTCACTAGATATTTCGATATGTTGAGTGTGTTCACTTTAAATCGCTGGGTTGGATAGAGTATGTAAGTTGGTACTCCTGGGAATGAATATATGCGTAAAATCAGCATTCTGGCTCTGGCTATAATCGTATTTTCTCTATCGAATTTGGGCTGCGAAAGCAGATCTCGCACCAATAATAAAACTACACTAGTTGTATGGGGAATGGAACTGGGGCAGAAGGCTGCCGGGCTAAGAGCAAGGGTGGATACATTCGAGAAAATGCATCCTAATATAAGAGTATCAATACTGAGCATGGGGGCAGGCAGTATGGACCCTCAGAAGCTGATGACTGCTATAGTGGGCAAAGTTCCCCCAGATGTTATCTATCAGGACAGATTCACGATTGGTGACTGGGCTTCGAGAGGCACTTTCCTACCGTTGGATAATCTGCTGGCAAGCCATTCCTCAGGACCCTATGCCATTAAGCCGTCAAACTACTATCCGGCGTGCTGGCAGGAAGCAAACTATACAGATCCTCAGACGCATATTACACATGTTTACGGAATACCAGATTCAACAGATGACCGGCTTCTGTTCTATAACAAAGTTCTGCTGAAACAGGCGGGAATAGTTGATTCACAGGGACATGCGCTACCACCTAAAACATGGAGTGAGTTGAAGGCAGATGCAATAAAGCTTACTAAGTTTAACTCAGACGGGAGCATTAAACAGGCTGGCTTCATTCCCAATTTTGGCAACTCATGGCTCTATCTGTACAGCTGGGAAAATGGTGGATCGTTCATGTCTCCCGATGGGCGTACATGTACACTTAACTCGCCTGCAAACGTGCAGGCTTTACAGTACATGGTGGATATATATGATGCTATTGGCGGAGCTGAAAAGATAGATGCTCTTTCGTCTGGTTTCCAGTCTGATGCGCTGGACCCGTTTTTGACAGGCAGAGTCGCAATGAAAATTGATGGGTCGTGGGTACCGGAAGGAATAGCACGATACAATCCCAATCTTGATTTTGGTGTCGCACCTCCTCCTGTCCCCACAGCACGCCTGATGCATACGGGCAGATTTGCCCACGTCAAGCATACATACACCACCTGGGCGGGTGGATTTGCTTACGCAATTCCTGTAGGCGCAAAGCATGTGAATGCAGCCTGGCAATTCATCCAGTGGATGACCAGTCCGCAGGCAGCACTGGTGGATGCTGCTGCCACTAAAGCATACTACGCAACTAAACATCGACCGTTTGTGCCAGCACTTTCCGCCAGCATACTTGTGAATAATGCCGTTTTTTCAAAGTACGGACCAACAAATCCTACTTACAAAACGACTATGAACCTGTTTCTTAAGATGATGAATGATGCAAAGTTCCGCCCGGTGACTTTTGTGTCACAGCGGTTATGGGACGAACAGCAGCGTGCCATGGACTCAGCAATTCATCATAACTCTTCTCACCAGACCCCAAAACAGGCACTAGACATTGGCACAGAAAATGTTCAGCGTGCACTCAACCACTTCTTTATTAAAGACAGCTATCCACTTATTCCGCGATGGGTACCCGTCTGTATCACTTCGGTGGTGGTTCTTCTTCTTGTTGCGTTTGTTGGGTACCGAGCTTATGAAACTATCCGATTACGTAAAATGGCGCGTGAGGAGGCAGTTGCTGGCTTTCTGTTCGCATCACCATGGATTATAGGCTTCCTGGTGTTCACGGCTGGACCAATGATAGCTTCTCTCTATTACAGCTTTTGCAATTACGACGTCCTGCATGCGGCGAGATGGGTTGGGGTTGGCAACTATACGGGTCTTTTCACTTACAATGGATACTACTTCTGGAAGGCCATCTATAACGCTCTTTACATTGCTGTATTCGGTATTCCGCTAGGGATTGCTACAGGCCTGTCCCTTGCGATGCTGCTGAATACTAAGGTGAAAGGGATGAGTTTTTACCGGACTGCCTTCTACCTGCCTGCGATCGTACCTGTAGTAGCCAGCTCACTTTTATGGTTGTGGATACTCAATCCTGATCCGCATGTGGGCCTGCTGAATGCATTGTGGAAGGTAACTGTTGGGGCATGGTTTAACCTCTCACCACCTGGATGGCTTACATCTGCATCCTGGGCAAAGCCAGCACTCATTCTGCAGGGACTATGGGGGGCAGGCTCGGGGATGATTCTCTGGCTGGCAGGTCTACAGGGTGTACCCGTACACCTGTATGAGGCAGCCGAGTTAGATGGCGCAGGTATGTGGAGCAAGTTTCGCAACGTAACGCTACCCATGTTATCACCCTACATATTCTTCAATCTGATTATGGGGACAATTGGTGCCTTGCAGCAGTTCGACAATGTTTATATATTGTCTGGAGGTGACCTTAGCCAGCCCGCAGGTCCATTAGACAGCCTGCTAATGCCTGTACAGTTCCTGTTCAAGGAAGCATTTCAGTATTTTAAAATGGGTTCTGCATCTGCTCTGGCATGGGTACTGTTTGTTTTCATTCTGCTTCTGTCGGCTGTGCAGCTGAAGCTTGCTCCAAGATGGGTCTATTACGAAGGTGAAAAGAAGTGAGTGATACCATCAGCTTTTTGAACAACCCGTCATTGTAGCAGACAGTGTGGTGGGTTGGAATTCACCTTTGGAAATTCATGTAGATAATTAGCAGGGGCTATCCTGCTACGCAGCCACCAGTTCGAAGATACTCCGCGAAGTATTCTGGTAAGCCTGCTGAAACCAATCGTGAACAGGTAAGCTCTATATCATACGGCAATCTGATCTGACTGGATTTCACTTCATCCGGAGTGATAGTGAGTACAGTATATCCTGCCGTGGGGTCACCATCTTTTGGTCGCCCAACGCTTCCAGTGTTAATAAAATGAGTGCCATCTACACATCGATGATATGGAACGTGTGTATGGCCGAAGAGGATGAAGTCAGCGTTTGCGTCGAATTTTCCACCTTTTGTGAACTGTCTGAGATAACCCTCAGAGCGATTCTCAAAAAGATATTCTGTAGTAGATGCTGGAGAACCATGACATAACAGGAAAGCATGTCCTTCAATCTCCAGGCGGATCTCACGAGGTAAATTTCTTAGCCAGGTTTTATTGCTTTCAGTGGTATGTTCCCTTGTCCATTTAAAAGAGACCTCACTCATCTCTATGTCAAATGGTTTGATGTAGTGACACCCACAATCTTCCTTATTAAACCCCACACCTTCATCATAGTTACCCAATACAACTGGACAGCCCATTTGCATTATGAGTTCCTGTACTTCATTCGGCTGTGAAGCATACCCTCCAACATCCCCCAGACAGTAGACAGCATCGTAACCCGACTGAGCAATATGTTTCGACACAGTCTCCATGGCAGGGAGATTTGCATGCACATCTGAAAATACGGCAATACGAGTGGTCAATGGTCTTGTTTCCTCATATCAGTTACCAGGTTAGAGTGTTGAGATGTCCGACCTTGTGGCAACTGCGTTATCCAACTGGAAGTATTTACGCTGGAAATACAGGGCAACATTCACCAGGGCTATGAGAGCAGGCACCTCAACCAGCGGACCGATGACAGCCGTGAACGCTTCACCAGAGTTTATGCCAAACACTGCTACCGATACTGCAATTGCCAGTTCGAAATTATTGCCTGCCGCAGTAAAAGAAAGTGTCGCCGTTTTCGAATAGTCTGCACCCAGTCTCCTTCCCAGATAGAACGACACAAAGAACATGATCATAAAATATATAAGGAGTGGAATCGCAATTCTTACTACATCGAGCGGAATTTTTAGAATTGCTTCTCCCTGCAAAGAAAACATCACTATAATTGTGAAAAGCAAAGCGATGAGAGTAATGGGGCTAATTTTCGGGATGAATTTAGACTCATACCAGTCCCTGCCTCGGGTTTTCAACAATACAAGCCTGGTAAGCATTCCTCCGAAAAAGGGTATTCCAAGATATATCATTACGCTCTGACCGATAGACATAATTGTGATTTTAGACAGAT
>JAJZFJ010000046.1 GCA_021805395.1 bacterium | reverse complement strand
ACCTGAAAGCGCTCGACTGCATCCTGCTGCATGAACTTACTGAGCACGATAATGCGGTCTGAACGTTGGAGCGAAGTCTTTTCCGTCCTGTTCATCAATGCCTGTGCCGCCTTCAACCGAACTGTTCCCGATCCCTTCTCAGCCTCATACTCGGTATCCCATGGACCATGGAAGATTCGTAATGTGGGCAGTTTCTGGGATTGAGATAACAGATGATAGCCTAATGCGGTGTAAGCGAAATGCACAATAACAGCATCAAAACGGTACCTTGCATTCAAACAAATGAACATTTTACGCAGTGCAGTCTGTTTGGTTACCAGGTTCTCTGAGTCATATCGAAAAATGTGTAACGCATTCCATACTTCCTCGTTAAGCAGGTCTGGGTTCTCCTTGGGAACCAGAAAAAACTGAGGATGACCACGTTTGGAGAGCTGAAGCGCAAGCTCCTGAGCATATTTTCTGCTACCTCCCGGTTTATCAGTAAACGTGGCGTCTGCTAAGTGGAGAATGTTCATTCTTTATGTTATGACTTCCTATCGTTACGAATAATATGTTCACAATTCACAGAAGTTCGCAAAACTGCAGAACATGGAATAATCGGTTCAAATCACGCTCATACGCAGGTTGTTAGAAGAGTTAGTCTTCAGACAGATGACTTAGCAGTGTTAGATACTGAAGTTTTCTTACTATGAGGTGTACGAGTAGAGGTGTGTGCATTAGGTAGAAGAAATCCCCTGCTCCCTGAAACTGATCTTATTTAGTTCTTCTAAAATATTATAGCAGTTTAATGTTATTTATAACAGCTTTATATCTTGCTTCTAAAGAATGCTGGCTATCTCCGTGATGTAAGTACGCTTTATCACATAGTCTGTGCTTGGCAATGGGAATTGAGATTGAGGAGGATGTTCAGAACACTGCAAGGCCACACAAAAAGCTGATGAAACAGAACATTTAACTGGGAGTACTGGCACTCCAGAATTGAACCATCTGGTAGTTCGCCATCATTACAAAAAGTGTAATCCCTTGTACTTTGTTCCTTGAGCCATTAACTACGATGAATTGTGACGTCGATCTGCCCCCTCTTGAAGGAGGGAGTTTTACTATGATAATTTTGCTGTTCTATAAAGTTACACTTCAAGATGCAACCATATTCTACAACGATTAGAAGATGAGTAACCACAGACAGACAGTCTCGGTATTATCGCTGATACCCCCCTAACAACCATACACTTTTGCAAACCTGGCTGGATATTCACTGCTGATAAGCCATTGCGTGACCACCTGGAGAGCGATTACTACCATGCATTGGTGACAGAACTATTCAGTTAGGTCTAAAGCGTAGGCTCCCAGTAGTATAAAAATGAAATTTAACTTATTCCCGGGTAGACAGGTCTATTTCTGGACTTATTTACCACTTGCGATAATATCCTGCAGCTCTTGTTCAATATGATCTGCTGTTCTGCTCCAGGTATACTCCGCTTCGATGAGCTTTCTGGAATTAAAAGGAGTGTTGCGGAGATTATATCTTCCTACTATGCCTTCGGCAATGGCTTCCGGTGTACAATCAGACATAATCAGGTCCTCGCCGAAAGGACGAAGTACATCCGGGATGGCAGCCACTGGAGTACCAATAACTGGCACATTACAAGCTAACGCTTCCAGGACCACAAGGCCAAATCCTTCCAGCGATACCGTTGGCAATGCAAACACATCGGCACTCCGGTACCTGTCAGCTAGATCTTCGTCAGGAACAAATCCAATCAACTTAACGCATTTCTGAAGTCCCAGGGCAACAATTTTTTCAGCAAGTTCTTCTTTAATGGGACCTTTGCCTGCAATGTGCACTTCCAGATTTGGTACCGATTTTCTGGCGATTGCTGCTGCCTGTATTAGCAGATCTATGCCCATTCTCCTCGCCAGCCTTCTCACGGTGAGTACTACAAAACTGTCTTCTGATATCCCAAATTTCTGTCTGGCTGCTGTTTTATCGCCAGGTACAAATCGCTCAGTGTCCACTCCTGGAGGAAGTATGCGGATCTTTGATACTGGAATCTGAAAACGCTGGACTGCATCCTGTTGCATGAACTTACTAAGCACAATAATGCGGTCTGAACGTTGGAGAGAGGTTTTCTCTATCTGATGCATTACTGCATGTGCCGCTTTTAGACGAAATGTACCCGAACCTTTCTCTGCAGCATGCTCTGAATCCCAAGGGCCTTGGAACATACGTAATGTAGGAAGGCGACGAGCCGTAGGAAGTAGATGGTAAGCGAAGGCAGTATAAGCAAAATGTACAATTACTGCATCGAAGTGATACCTGGCATGCAGTGCGAGCATATTTTTCCTGAGAGCCGATTGTTTGGCTAACGGATTTGCTGCGTCATATCGGTACACTTGCAATGAATTCCATATCTCCTCATTGAGAAGATTCGGATTCTCCTTTGGTACCAGGAAAACCTGAGGATTACCACGTTCAGCCAACCGAATTGCAAGCTCCTGAGCATATTTTCTACTCCCCCCAGGCTTATCGGCAAATGTGGCATCAGCTAAATGGAGAATTTTCATATATGTAGTTCAGCTTTCTAATATTGGTTACCAGACTATAGATCATCTATCAGTACGGGTATTCATCTTGAAAGAAGATGGAAGTTTAAATTGAGTGATTATTTACTAACTCAGAAGCATGTTGAGTTTAAGCTATTTGGCTGTGAGCTAAGGATAAGGGGTTGTGTTTTTTGAAACTCTATTTAGGTGTTTAGATAATGTAAAAACTACATGCTGCAAATGAGGAATATTTTCTCTCTTGCAGAGATTATTCACCAGACTTCGTTACTACACATCGCATAAGCCTTTCCTGTTTCTGTATCTTAAACCAGCGATCACTCAGCATTATAGCAATATACAGAATGTTTATGCTGCCATGGTACCACATTATGAAGTAAAAATTTTATCAATTGCTTACACTGATTACTTAAGTTTAAAACCTTTAATTTATGAAATAATTTTCTCATAGAATTGAAAAACCTAATCCATTCACATATATTTCATCTTAGCACAAATACAATCGTGTGTAGTTTAATCTTCATAGGATGAATGCTTCAGGATAAAATAACTTCTATTGTACATACCGGTTCATTCACCATGAAAATGCAAATGATAATTATTTACATCATAAGGGACAGGATACACCGAATCCTTAACCAACTGTTCACATATCATTATATTATTAAATGGATGAATATATCTGATCGGGATACAACACACATTTCAGTATCTGAAAACCAGTGCATGAGCTTAGAAGTCATTCTCCTGTTAGCGATATTTAAGAATGAGCAAAGTCACATTAAACAAGGGGAGTTAAATCAGAATGATTTACACGCAAGATACTGGATACAAGCACCCTCTGCTACTTTTAATCGTATACTATAGATTATGCAACTCACCGACAGTTTCGGAAGAACCATAGACTATCTGCGGGTATCCCTCACAGATCGATGTAATTTGCGCTGCATCTACTGCATGCCGGAAGAGGGCGCTCCTATTGCTCCCAAGGATACTCTCCTGACAGATGAGGAGCTCGTGCGCATTATGCGTATTGCAGTCTCTCTGGGCATGAGCAAGTTCCGATTAACAGGCGGAGAGCCTCTGGTACGTCCTGGTGTTGTGAAGCTCACCCGAGAGATTGCCGCTCTGGAAGGTATTCAGGATCTCTCACTCACCACAAACGCCATGCTGTTAGGATCCCTTGCCGGCCCACTGGCTGATGCTGGCATGATGCGTTTGAATATCAGCCTGGATACCCTTAAGCCTGAGAGGTTCCAGCTCCTTGCCCGACGGGGGAATCTTCAGCAGGTACTGGATGGGATTGCGGCTTCTCAGAAGGCAGGTATGCAGCCCATCAAAATCAACTGTGTTGTTATGAAGGGCTATAACGAAGATGAACTGGTTGACTTTGCAAAATTAAGTTTAGATTCTCCACTCCATATCCGCTTCATAGAGCTGATGCCTATTAACTGGTCTGAGTCAACCGATACGGCGGCTATGCAGGGCTTTTATTCACTATCTGGCGCAAGTACAGGGCAGAATGACCGCATCACCCTTTATGCCGACATTAAAGATAACAAACTGAATGAAGCATTCAGGCTGCCAGCACTGTCTGATCAGAAAGGGATGCTGAATGCAGTTGAGATGCGGCGATCCTTCATCTCGATGACAGAGATGCGGAAGGCTATAGAGAGCGAACTGGGAGTTCTCACTCCTGCTAGTCTGTTGACGAACGGGCCGGCGCAAACTTTCCATCTGCAGGGAGGAGTTGGTACAGTAGGATTTATCAGCCAGATAACCCAGGATATGTGTAAACAGTGTAATCGTTTACGGCTAACAGCCGATGGCTTCCTTCGCCCATGCCTGATGGCGGATGGCGAAGTAGACCTGCGGACGCCTATTCGAGAGGGTGCATCCGATGAGGATATCGCGGACCTGTTTCGGCTCACTGTGCACCATAAACCTCTCGAGCATCGATTAGAGGATGGACTTGCTCCCATCGGCCGCAATATGAGTCAGCTAGGTGGCTAGCAGATGCGTTTAGTGAAATATGCGACAGTAAGGGAAGATGAGCTAGAGGATGGTCTGGGTAGAACCGTGCAGATTGGCTCTATCTGCTGTACCCTCTTCCGCTCTGAGGGCGTAGTACATGCTGTGGGCAGCCACTGTCCACATCTCAACGCTTCCCTGGATCGCTCCAGATTGATTGGCGGTGAGGTGATGTGCAGGATGCATGGTTACCGATTTAGGCTGAAGGATGGTGCATGCACAACAATTGGTGGGTATGGTCTTCCGGTATATCCCGTTGAGATAGAGGATGGAGTTGTGGTTGTGAGTTGCTGGGAGGACTGAGACTTGATTTTCAAGTTGCGAGTACTATACTGCAGCCATCTCAGAATCCGAACTGCTGCCAATAAGCGGTAACTGCTTTTATTGTGCCGTACCCCGATGGAGGGAAGCCCGCACCCAAAGCAATTCTGCTGATACCACTTCCGGTTAAAACCGGACGCTGGCGGGCTAACCGACCGCCTTCGCGGACGAGATGTACGAGACTGTTTACTTTATGGTCTTTACCCTTTGGCTATAAGGCACTACAAAGCACAAATCTCATACCCTAAATGGCTCACCCTCTTACCCTCCCTTAGCAAGCGTAGCGCGCGGCAAGGGGAGGGTCGCGACATCGTCGCGGGGAGAGGTTCGATGCTGTGCGGCTATCGGAAGGTTGGTGGATGGTCAGAGCCCTAATGCACGGCACTGAAGTACCGTGCTGAGAGCCAAAAGCCCACCTGAGTGGGCTAGACGCGACAGTCTAATTCGTAGTGTACTACTACCACAAAGTCCATCGTTGATCGGTGCGAGTTTGCGGCACTCTCTTACCCTCCCTTAGCAAGCGTAGCGAGCGGCAAGGGGAGGGTCGCGACACACTCGCGGGGAGAGGTTTAAAAGCTGGCGTTCCTGCAATGTCCACGCAAAACCCGCACTGCAAAGCGCAATAGCAGCATCCGAAGGACGCTGGGTGCGAAGCCCCCCTAGCCGAGGAATTCATTCAGCGGGCTTCTGATGACCTTCCAGCACCTCCAAGCTTCCCTGCATTGCGCCGTTACCCCTTGCCGACAAGAACCGGAGCCCTCACCCCACCCTCTACCACAATGGGTAAGTCTCGTTTTGCTAACCTGCTATGCCTGTGCCCCCTTTATGAGTGAGGGAGCTAGAATCTGCACCCTCGCCTTACAGGGTTGTGCACACCTTCTTGCATAAGAGCATACGCAATGAGATGCCAATCTGGCATGTGTTTAGGATCTATTCTAGAAACATTTTAAGATAGGTATAGACGATCTTCTATATGCTGTGCAGAAATCTCCTCACACATGGGCCAGCTAAGCCCCGCAATACGTGCACGCGCAAGATAGTCTTGGGTACTACCTACACTGATGGCTAAACTGCTGGAAATCTGACGAGTGCTGAGGTTTAACGCGAACTTCAAAGGAAGCAACTCTTTTATCTTATGTATGGATAATCGCTTTCTGGGCATTTTGTTCTCCTTAGCCATCTTGATTGATATAAGGAGTATATCGCCCGTAATTTGGTTATCCCGCGTTGTTAGCTTAACAGCAAAGCAGATGTTTTAGGGGGTATTCACTTTCGACCGGAATTGGTGTTCACTTTCAAACGGAATTGGTGTTCACTTTCAAACGGAATTGGTGTTCACTTTCAAACGGAATATGCAGACATTCAAATTGGTCGTAAATATTATCTCTTAGTATCAATTTATTGTCTGAAATTATAATAATAAATCTAAATTTAATATCAGCAATATTGTACTCGTCATCTATGCTACTCTTGCGGCGTATCCATAGTCTGCTGCACCCACCACCAGCCCGTAGGTACTGCGTGTTTGTTACACAACTGTTTCAAGCGAGAGTACGCGTATCCTTCACCTTCTCGCCTGCACACCATGTCTGAGAATGGAGAGATCGAAACAGAAAGAATACAGATGGTCTGCATGACGTATGGAGACTTATATTGATCAATCTGTCATGGCTCGCTAAAAAATTTGGGCAACTAGGGTATTCATGCTTGTTATATCACTCCTGGTTATATCACAGGATATGTAGTAAATTCCTCTCTTCTCTATTTTCAGCCAGTGCAAGCCCTAGTTCGTCCAGTGCTGATCTGATGTAACGTGGAGTCCGCGGAAGAGTTTTTTTCGCTATCTTCTGAGTAGTCTGATTTCCAAATTTTCGAAGTACCTTCAGGGTTAGATCAATTATTTCAGGATCGAAACCACGAAATGAAGAAGCAGTCATCTTCTTTAACAGCCAATTGAGTCGTTCAACACCCTTTGTACCAATATCCTGAACATCTGGGCACAATGCAGCATTTAGTGCCTGGATGAGTGCCTCGTTTATGTAACGGGCAGATGTGATGTTTGATATATCACACATGAAGAATTTGTAGTAGGTTTGAGCTGGATAGAAATAACCCAAGGCCAATATTGTACCGAGTGTTTGTGCAGTCGGGTTCTCTATCAACAGTTTGATACTTCTTCTGAACCTGTTACTACGAATAGCCCGGCGGTGGTGTCTACGATTGTATTTTAATATATGTGCTAGAAAGACCCAGATATATGCGAAAAGATTCAATGTTATAAAAACAATCTTTTGATATATGATTGGCAACTTGATAGGATCCCCCCCTATTGACATCAACAATAGGGGAATGCCAATAGCACCTGCAATCCCGAGGATTATTGAGTACCAAGTGAAAAACTTGTTATCTTTAAGCTCAGTATCACTGAATTCCAGCGTATGCTCTATGAAACTTGCGGCCTTCTCGAGTTTCATAACTTCAACACTTTGCTCCATCTCTGATCCTTTCAGACTTATGCACTTTTTGATATCTATCTAGCTACAGAAATTCACAACAATTGGGATTGGCTGCACAATGTGAAGAGAAACATTTTAGCATCATCATGAACATAGCATAATTCGTCGCAAATTTGAAATCGTACTGTTTTCTAATATTATAGTGAATATTGTAAGCACTTAATATTTCAGATAGATAAAAAACTTCCATATGGTCTTTTTGTTACATCATTGCAACTTGCTCTGTTAACTGCACACTCAATACGGCACAAACCATCAGTGACGGCTCAAAATCATGGATGATTGTTAAGGGTACAGCCATCACTGATGAACGCTATGGATTAACGAATATCATATATATGTAATGCATGCATGATTACTTATCCATAAAGAATTTCTCGCAAGCATCATATGTTAATAAGGAGTTGGTCCTCCTTTTCCATGATGAAAGTTCCACCAACCTGTTTGCCAGCAATATTGTCTATGAAGTTCGCAATTTCCGTTTCGTTTGTTGATAGTAGCCATACACTTGTAATAGGCATACAGTCCAATTCCCACGAGACCAACAAGGCAAACGGCACATACATATTTTGTAAATATTTTTCCTGAGCAAACAATTTTACATACCCCAAGCCCTACCCCACCACTAATAAATTCTGATAATTTTGAGCACATAAAATCAAGACCGCTATGCATACAGTTATCATATATCATATTGCATTGTGCTTCATCATGTGGCCCTTTCTTCTTTTTACATGGATGATGTGGCGTGGATTTCTTGCTAGCTACATGCAAAGCTCTAGCTTGGAATGAGACTGCCCCACCGCTTGGCGCCGCCTGCATATCTGGCTCTGCTATTGTAACCGTGCATACAGCAATTTGCTTAGTTAGTATTTGACCATTCTGGTCAACATACTGTGGGACAGAATAAGCATCACTGACGTTGTTTTGGATAATTGTACATGTGGCGTTTGTGAGAACTCCAAATACCCCCACCATATCTTCGTGATGGAACTCGTCATCCGTAGTGCTCTTGCGACGTATCAGCAGGCTGCTACACCCACCGCCAGCTCGCAAGTATTGCCCACTTGTTGCCCAACTGCTACCAGTCAGGTCGCTTGTCTCCTCCACCATCTCACCAGCTCCATAGGCTACTCCACAAGGGTACCAGGTCCATTGGTTGTTGGCGATATCCTTGCTCCAGCGACGATTGCCATCGGCTCCATAAGCATACTGATACGCCAGTGTGCCACTATGCGAAATACCCAACAGTTGTGCCTCTTCATTGTAGGTGAACTCTCGTGTATAGCTCGGTCCTGGCATACTTGCCAAGGTAGTGTCTGCATTCCAGGTATAGATCTCGGTTAGACCAGTGGCACTATCGATACACTGGTCTAACCGGCCTGCTCCTTTCGTAGCTATAGGTTCCGTTATGCACTGTTACACCGTTGGTGATGACATTGGTTGTTTTGCGGTTGCTGTCACTCCAGTAGGTGTATGCACCGCTATAAAGACGCTGTGTCAAGGAGATATGATGAACCTACCATATCTTGGTTGGTATGAATTCATAAATGATTCATTTTTATTGGTGTCTCACAGTATTCCATGCATATTGTTGCAATTGATCTATATCTACTTTGGCAGATTGTAAAGCATCTATGCATTGATGAGTATTCAGAAGTACAATTAATCCAATATTAACAGTTAGTTCTTTCAGACCAAATTGCCTTGCTATTGTTCTCACATCAGTGACAAAATATTGAAGATAAGCAGTATATCTGTCGTTACTGAAAATTGAACCATATTGGCTTGGCTGACTAATTAACGGCTCAAAATGAACGAGAAGATTTCTTGGTGAAATTCCTGCGTTCTCAAATATTGATGGGATGTTATCACCCTCAATATGAAGAGCAGACCAGAATAAAAGCGTTGGAGTAATTTCTGAAAGTGACCGACTTATCCCCTGCCTTCCAGCTATTTGCATGAGACGTACAAAGGATTTTGACCCTTGTAGCGGCGGAGAATGATGAAAAAAACTAAATCTCATAGCTACTCCTAAGGTACCGGAGGGCACCATGTTAGATAAAAGTTCATACATCCGACACCTAAAGGTTCATCACCCAAAGAAATACAGTAATTGAACAGCCATGTGCAACCAAATATTCGCCAAGTAAGACAAGTAAGCGAACACCATGTCCAAGAACCTGGTCCCATTATTTTACGACATAATGTCAAACAAGCTAAAGTTGGGAAACATCCCATTGCCAATATGTGTTGATTTTCAACATTCAATGCTCTAGCCTGGCACGAAACTGCCCCACCGCTTGGCGATGAGCTCATACCTGGCTCTGACATGGCTGTTGAGCATGTACCGGTATGAGTACTTTGGACTGGATAGCTCTCGCCTACGAACTGCTGCTGAGATTGTGGCACTGCATATGCATCAAACACATAGCTCCTCAGGACATTCGCAGATGCGTCTGTAAGTATTGGATACATGCCCACAATGTCTGCATGGTGGTACTCGTCATTCATGGTAGTAATCTTCTGACGTATCAGCATACTGCTGCACCCGCCTCCAGCTCTGAGGTATTGTGAGCTTACACT
>JAJZFJ010000020.1 GCA_021805395.1 bacterium | reverse complement strand
TATCTTTCTGTTTCACAGGCGTTCGCGACGGCAGTTGCATTCGATCTGCCATGACCGATGATGCTTACTCCGTTTATTCCCAACAAAGGGGCGCCCCCTCTTTCTGCATAATCTAGTCTTTTTCGAATGGATCTCAGCAACGGTATGAGTGGTGCAGCCAATGCACGCGACCAGAGTTTCCTGCTTAAGGTTTCACGAAGGATGGAGAGTGTCATTTCAGCGACACCTTCTGCGGTTTTAAGTGTGATATTCCCAACAAATCCATCACATACCACCACATCAACATCACCCTTAAAAATATCTCTGCCTTCCACATTGCCTGTGAAACAGAAAGATAGATCTCCCTCCATTGTCTGCTTAAGGAGAGACCTGGTTCGCTTCACGATGTCGTTACCCTTGCTCTCTTCCTCACCGTTAGAGAGAATGGCGACCTTCGGCTGCTTCACCCCCAACACTCTTTCTGCGTACACACTGCCCATGAGTGCAAACTCATAAAGGTTGTTCGGATCACAATCTACTGTAGCGCCAGAATCCAGCAACACAACGCTGCCACCCTTACGAGTTGGTAACAATGTGGCAATCGCTGGCCTGTCCACACCAGGAATTCGTCCTAAAGTAAGGAGCGATACCACCATTGCACCGCCTGTGTTGCCAATGCTTATGAGTGCATGGGCTTTCTTTTCTTTCACAAGGCGTGCAGCTACAACCAGCGAAGCATCTGGCTTTCTTCTATATGCCAATGCCGGAGAATCCTGCATCTCGATGACTTGTGTGGCTGGACAGATCTCTATCTGAGAGCTCTGTCCCAGTTTTTGCAGAGCCAGTTTAAGAACTTTCTCATCGCCCACCAGGGTGTAGCGGGCATTTGAGATACGAGAGGCGTTGTAGACACCTTCCACAACGACATTCGGCCCCAAGTCACCACCCATAGCGTCCACAGCAATGTGGATGGTTTCAGATACAGGCTGGGTTCCCATCGCACTCACTGCTGGGTTGGGTTCTCTTCCTCTATTTCAAGCACCTGGCGACCTCTGTATCGGTATGTGCTTGGATCCATGTGATGCAGCAGTGTTACGCCGCCTGGCTGTTCAAAGCTGGGAACGATTGCTGGATGATGTGTTAACTTGTAATGAGTTCTACGCTTGCGCGTTCTCTGGTTAGAATGGCGTCTTTTTGGTAAAGGCATTTTATTTTATCTCCTGGTTAATTCAACTAAAGGGTGAAAACACCCCAAATTGGATCTATTTTCAATCAGCTGAATCCGTTCCCTGATCAGCCAACAAATCGTTTAATACTGCGAACCCTGGATGAACTTTATGCTCTTCTGGAGCAATTGCTAAAGAACCGAGCACTTCAGCCTTGGTTTTTTGGCAGTGAACACATCTTCCGTTTTCTTCCGGAGGCATAGGGCTTAGTGGTATCTCAACCATAATCAGCTGCCGCAAGAGCTCAGATAGATTGAATATATAGCCATCAAAAAGCTTCTCAGTGATAGGATTTTCATCCTCTTCTATCACGGTCACAACTGGCTGATGACTGGTTCTTGTAGTTTTCTCTTCTAGCTCAAACTCCTCTGAGATCTCAACCCCTATCTTCATCTCGAAATATTCAGTACAGCGGCTGCAAGGCAGCGCAGCACTTGTCTGTGCACTTCCTCGAAGCAGAAGCAGTCCACCGGTATTGGTGAACACAACTTTGCCCTCTATTGGCGAGACACATTCCAGATCCTCATCCACAAAGTGATCTTCATGGATGAGATACTCGGCAGCACGTCCTGGTTCTTGCAGCAGTTCAGTTAGGTCGAGTCGCATACTATTAGTCTTCTTTATGCCTTGCTGAATGCAGGGCGTTAGAGCATTTCCCGTCCGCGTTGTACTTGAGAGAGTGCTTTACTCAGCACATCATCCAGATTTGATAGTACCGCCGAAGCATAGGCATCGGCACCTTTACGGGTGTTGCGAGCTTCTTCCTCAGTTCGCTTGGCTGTTTCACGGGCAACAACAATTGCCTGCTGCACAATTTCGTTTTCCTGAACCATGCGTGATGCTGTCTTCTTGGCTTCCTCAATAATCTGCGCTGCCTGCTTCTGAGCCTCTTCAACGGTCTGCTTCGCTTTAAGGGACGCTTCATTCATGGCAGCCTGCATTGCTTCTTCCGCACTCTTTTTGGCTTCCTCATGAAGCCTGATGCTGCTGGACCGTGTTTCGAGTAGCAGCTCTTCCTGCTCTTTAGCCAGCCTTGCAGCCATTTTCATCTCCTCGGGGAGATTTGCCCTAATCTTGAGCATGGTTGTATGGAACAGATCTTCCTGAAAACCAACCAGCAGACCTAACGGCCCTCTTTTGCACTTGTCAATAATATCGTCTACATCAGTTAGCAGCTTCAATATGGATACATCACTGCGTGATGGAGCTACAAAACGGGGAACTGACGACTGTTTCTCTTTTGTTACAACAACAGCTTCCATGCTATTTGAACCTGAAACTATATCTTCTCTATCTAAACCAGAAGAGATAACTGGTGTCAATTTTTGTGCAGAAAGGTTATTAGACAATCTCTATTACCTGCCTTCCATCACCTGTTACGGCTGGATTATTGCTATTTAGTATGACTGATACAATCAGTGAATATTGTTGTACACCGGAAAACTTCTCACCCAGTTGTTCTAAAAGTAGAGTGAGCTATACGCTTACATCTATAATCTCTACGGTGTTTGCCGTATGTCCGGGTATACAAATTGACTACCAGCAAAAAGGTTTAGCCCCCTGACTTATGAGGCTATCAATTTTGTATTGTAACAGACCTCAGAGGCGATTGTCAATTTAAGCGCCTAGTTGTTGTGAGCGATTAGGGAAAATGTCCACATAACAAAGGATGCAAGCTCATCCATTTTGATTGACAAAGACCAACAACTGATCAAAGTAGTGTGATTTAGCTCTGAAACAATTACCTATTCATAAGCCTGAACTCGATTAGGAGTAAGCAATCGCCAACTTTGGCATCTTTGCGAAGAATTTGCCTCCGATAGTGCTGGCAGCACATCTTACACATATATGTGTATTCCATTGGGCATATACCTGATAGTCGACCCTAAATCGAAATCAAAGACTATTTTAGTCACGTTATTTTTGCAACCCGACGGAGTAACAAAAGTAATTTTTCATCGAATTAAGATGAGTTCGGTATTCTTTTGAAGTTGTAATTGATAACTTTTTACGTCAGCATAGGAAAGTAATCACTGCAAGATCATTATCCAGACACCGGGATTTGTAATCCATATCAGGTTATTACAATGTTCTTATTGCATTCTCGAAGTTGAAATAATTTTGCAAGTTTTGTATTAGATATTTTCAAATCATATTATGCCATATTATTCTGAAATACAAGTGAGAATCAGAACGTGATTTGTTTTTGGAGGTTATATTTAAATTAATCACTCGTAAATGCAAAATAAAATCATGCCCCTCCTAATGATCATGACTATAATACATTTATTGTAGAAGTCCAACATTCTGTGTATGTTATTCCTCTTGCTGTTCATTGATTAAACTTGCAAAGAACATACTCACAGTCATTACACTAATACCTATTGAAGCATCATTTATCAAATGCCCAAAATGTCTCATATCTCCGGTCAATAGTACAGAACAATCAGCAGCTATGGCAGTATTTATGATTGGGATATCATTTTCTGGTAAACCATAATCCCTTCTTAATATGGTGGTAAGAGCAGAGATTTGAACATTCAACATCAATCTATTCAGATGGACCAAGGAATTCGGTCGCTTTAGTAGGATATTCTGTTGAGCTTCAGCAAGCGCATAAATTGAGGTCACTAACTGAATATCGGGCTGATCCCACAATCTATTGATACCACTTGCTTCACTCCATGCCGCTGAAAATAAAATATTTGCATCAACAAATGCGCGTATCATGCTAAGGGTTTTCGATGAGGAATGAGTTCAGGATCCATTCCCATTGCGACTACCTCTTTTCGGGCTTTTTCATAATCCACTGTGTCAACTGCATTAGTTAATAAAAACTCTGCAGTTCGTTCATTACTATATAGTTCAATGGGTATGGCAATTACCGGCCTTAATAATATGCCGTCTTCATGCTCTTCAGCAATTACTAAAGATCCTTCTTCTAAGCCAAAACGCAGACGCAACTCCTCTGGAATGACAAAGACTCCTGAGATCCCTATTTTAGCAGTTTCGGAAAACATGATTAGCTTTATCTTTTCTCTTTGTTAGTAGGTCTTAACCTTTGGAAAATGCCAAGGTATAAGATTGATTACAACGAATTATAATTGTACATTCTAATCTACACCATATGAGGATGGGCTCTCAAGCACTGTACAAGATGTGTTGCTGGATATTCAGTACATCCTGATATCGCGATAAAAAATAATGATGTTCAGATATACCTATAGATAGGATAGCTAAGAGGGCGGTAGTATTGTTGTGTAAAACTGGCCGTATGATTATGGAGTACTTAGAATCATGGAGTCTAGTGCTATAGTACCCTCAGGTAGTTCATCATGAGGGTATGTGGGCTCACTTTTCCTGATCAAACCGCTTTGGCTAGTTTGTCACAATGTGGGGTCAAATAGTATGCAACAGATTACAACGCATCTCTGGTTTGATAAAGAGGCACTGGAAGCTGCTGAGTTTTATGTTTCACTGTTCCCAAACTCCAAAATTACCAGCACAGTGGCACTCACGGGTACACCCTCAGGTGACTGCTCTCTGGTGGCGTATGAGTTGGCAGGTATGCTGTTTATGGCTATCAATGCAGGGCCAGCATTCGTGTTCAATCCATCGGTATCCTTCCTGATAAGCTGCAGTACAAGGGAAGAGGTGGATTCGTACTGGCAGCAGCTATCCCCGGGGGGTAAGGTGCTGATGCCGCTGGGTGAATACCCCTTCAGTGAGTGGTACGGATGGCTGGAAGACAGGTATGGCCTCTCATGGCAGGTGATGTTCACAGGTGGATCTGTTAGACAGCTGCTGACACCCGTACTGATGTTTGTGGGAGAGATGTGCGGCAGGGCTGAAGAGGCTGTTAATCACTATGTATCCATACTGCTGGATGCTCCTGGATCACTGGGCATAGAGGAGACAGCACTGGAAGTTGTTGAACACTATGCCACCGGGACACAACCTGACAGGGAGGAGACGCTGGAGTTTTCCCGATTCCTGCTGCTTGGCAAGGAGTATGGCGCAATGGACTCTGCGTATGAGCACCAGTTTGCGTTCAATGAAGCAATCTCTTTTCTCATTCCCTGCAACTCACAGGAGGAGATAGACTATCTCTGGGAAAAGCTGGCAGCAGATCCAGATAGCGGCCAGTGTGGATGGCTGAAGGATAGATTTGGCTTCTCCTGGCAGATATCCCCAGTGATCCTCCAGAAGATGCTGCAGAGTGATGACAAGAATGCTGTACAACGCGTGACAGAGGCGTTTCTGCAGATGAAGAAGTTTGACATTGCAGCGCTGGTGCGTGCAGAAGAGGGGTAGGATCAATCCCATTATGGGATGCCATTACAGCCTCAGTGAACTCAGGGCATTCCTGATTCTTCATAAGTTAAACATCATTGGCCACACTAAGTAAAGATGTTGTCGCACAGCCAATTCTGAGACCATTTAGAAACAATGTACATATTAACCGTATCTGCTCTGTGTTCGAGTATTCTTCTTCTACAATATGTATATAGCAGGTAAACAGATTGTGATAGGGTAAAATTTTACTGGTTGCGGCGTAGGGCGCATCGGTGGAGATCGAAAGGGCAAAGCCCACCTACAGGAAAAATACTCGATCGATTATTGCGCCGATGTCCAATCTCGAAAACCTCAGAAAACAGGCAAAACAGTATCTGCGATGGCACCGTGAGCGTTACTATCCCATCGCTGCCATCATCCGGGACCAGCTGCCCGGGTTTCAACAGTATTCCGATCCTGAAATACTGGAAGCAGATTTCAAACTGGCCGATGCGCAGGAGCTAGTTGCGCGCAGAGAGGGTTTTGATAGCTGGCAGGCGCTCAGAACAGGAGCACACACTGCTATGTCACAATCGCACCCACCCATTCAGCCGATTCTTACCTCGGTTGCACCACACCTATACGTTCGCGACTTCAATTCATCCATCGACTTCTTCACTACAAAGCTTGGCTTCACCATCGACTTTGTGTATGGCGAGCCACCCTTCTATGGAGAGATAAGCCGGGACAACGCCAAACTTGCGCTGCGTTTTGTGGAAGAGCCTTGCTTCGTCGAGGAGATCCGTGAACGGGAGAAGCTGCTTTCGGCATCCATCACCCTTGGAAGCGCTGACGAGATTAAACAGCTATACCTTCAATACCAGGCTCTCAATGTGCCAATGCATCAAACCTTACGTAACGAGCCATGGGGAGCTAAAACGTTCATAGTCTCAGATCCAGATGGTAACCTGCTCCTCTTTGCCTCACCTGGCAGTTAGGAGAGCAGGGGTAAGTAGTTCCCAGTGGGTGACGACTGCCACCGTGTTAATGACACCACCATGTACCAGATGATGGGGGCGTTATGTACGGTATACGGTCTGTTCGTTCTTGCGCTTGTACTCATTCCAAACGGGCTCACCGGCAAACTCTGCTTCGTATTCTGTGGTGGCTCGGTTCTCACTGTAGGTCTGATCCTGCGGAGTTTGGGCCGTAGGCAGGCTCGTAGAGACCTTAATTTGAAAGTTCCATCGGTGAACGAAGCAGATTTATCGATTTTGCCGAATGTTGAGCAGCATTTGTGAGCGTGAACAGTAGTTGGACATTTGTGAAACAAACAATCAGGACGAATATCATGAAAACTAGAACGATAGCAATGACGACCGCATTGACACTCACAGTGCGGATTGCTTTTGGTGCATCGGCGTCTGCCAGTACGTTAGATACGGTAATACCGGGAAATAGCGCATCTGAAAAGAGCCACGGGGTGAAATATATTTTGACTGAGATGCAGCTGGGTGCACTAGGATACACAGATTGCAGGATACTGCCAACCAACCCACCAGGCGTATCTGGTGGAACTGTTTCGTTTACAATTCGTGTCAGCCCAGTGAAACAGACTTACCTGACAATCAAGTTCTGGGGCGGAGACCATGGCGAAGCGGCTGGTCGACTCCTGCTCTTTTACCATGGCAAACAGATTGGCTATCGCAACCAGGGAGATTACGATGTAGTCAACCAGATGGAGAATACTCCACTATACCCAGACCGTTTTGTATATGAGACCTTTTCGCTTCCTCCGGGCATTACCCGGCACAAATCTAAAATTGGGCTTACGTTAAGCTGCATAGGGCCAATGTGGCCCTATGGATTAACCTATGCACAGTATCAGAAGCCGTTGGTGGTTCCGTCTCGAGGCGTGTATGCTATCTACAGTGGAACCAGCCCGTTTTTTGTATTACCCAAGGGAGAGAGGCGCGGTCACCCGCCAGTCTCTATCGTACGTCCCACGCCAGGTATCGAGGTTATGAAGCAGGTTCGGCTTCGTGTAAACAGCTACCTTGCCCGTTATATGATGCAGCCAACAACGATTAAAGCTGGCGACCTACGGGCACACAACAATCCACTTCTTCTTCTATCCGTGGCCTATCATACCCAGTGGACAACCGCCTATCATAACAGCCTTGCACTTGCGCGAATTGTTCGGGAGGGCGATGCGTTTGCAACCGAGCAGGCAGCCAACAGTGCATTTGTAGCCTCAGACTGGCAAGGGGCTGGGGGATTAGGTGAGGCGGTGATGCGTGTATACACTGCACTATCGGCGTCAAAAGTTCTCGACAAAGTTATCCGTTTACAAAACGGCGATGCCATTACGCGCCGTGCCGCATGGGCAGGTGTACTCCTTGCCAGCGTAAATTACTGGCGCACGCACCGCCGGTTCTACACCAACCAGAGCATGATTGTAGATCGCAACATCTACACGGCAAACGAGGGCCTTCGCCTGCTGGAGCCTAAGGAGGCGCTTCCACACAGCAAGGTGCTGGATTTCCTCTTTCAGGCGGCCGGTATCAGACCATGGTTAGGCAGCGATCGTGCCTCAACGGTTTCCGGGGGCGGTGCGGATCTGCCAACCGGGACATACAGCCATGCACCATTTGGCCGGCACTACTACCTCGTAACCAAAAAGGGACTATCCCGTGAACTTGGTTACGTGGGAGGATATGGTGAGACAATACTCCATTTTCTTAGTGACATGGTGCGGCTTACACATGACAGGCGCCTACGGAATCAACTCGTGAAAATAGAACTCGCTCGCGCGCCATTCCGGTATCCGCTAGTTGACAAGAATGGCTATCGTGCAATGTTCCTGGAATCAATTATCGATAACCGGGTGGCGCATTTTCCCTCCTCGGTAGCATATACTGCCTCAGATGGCGCACGTGAAAGCGAGCCCATGGAGGAAGCGGCGGTTACGAAAGATCCCAGAATTGCAGGAATTGCACAGCAATGTCTGGCAGACAACCAGTACTTCCAGTTGCTGCAAAGCAGATTGAGCGACAATGATCCTCTCATGGTTTTGAACCTGTTGAGGGCAGTGAGTGACTATGCTGCTGTGATACACCTGCCACTGAGCAGTTACCGGCTGCCAATGACACCAGGCCAGCCAGATTTCGTGTGGGCCGACCCAGAAGATGCTGTTATTGCATTGAAGCATGGGCACGACCGGTTGTACGTAAACTTCTACTATCGCAGTGAACGTGCCATAAATGGCGTGGTTCGGCTGCACTATCTCACACCTTCTGTTGAGCGGATTGTTACGGCACAGAGCCACTATCGCTATGTGCCGAGCGGCCATACTTACGTACGGCCAGACTGGATTGACAGCATACGCTCAGTTGGCCTTGTACCACCTTGCAAGCAAATTCATCAGGCTTGGGCAGGTGAGCGTATGCCAATAGCGAAGCGCCCATCTGATGCAGTCCGGCCGCGCTATGGTGACTGGGGACCATTCGTTGGAAAAGCATCGTTCTATTCTCTGCACTATGGCCCTTATCTCATTGCAGTCAATTGTAGTAACACACGCACTTACACTTTCGTTGTGCCTTCTGCCTTTGCGGAATGCAAGAACCTTGTTACGGGGGAGAAACTAAACGGCACCAAAGAGATGCAGTTGCCGCCACTCACGTCTGTGGTACTGTTCCACAATTAAGACGCCGCAGGTGCCGAGAGCTACCGTGAATGGTGATGAGCCGGGCGCAGGATAGACCTAATCTTGCAATGATTTCCTTCGTCTCTAGAAGAAGCCTGGCAAGCCTATAGCTCCGATTGGTTACGAGAAGGATATTACAGTGTCTTGGGTCGAAGATAACATCTAATTCAGTACAGGCTCGGTAACAGGATAGTGAAGCCAATGCCTATATCCCGCGAGAAATGCGAATTTCTGGTAGTGCCGTAGAGTTATTCCTTCAAGGTTGGAGGAACCTGAGCGATTGTTGTCACTAGCTAATGCCGAATGCGTACCAGGCATTAATGCCGCGATCTCCATTACAGGTCATAGGTTTAGACGCATCCGAGATCTCCATTTTCTCTACAATACCGCGGGTTGTTATGGTAGTTATTATGGATGATAGCATAACATTGTCGAATTCAACGAAGCGCTGGAAGAGTCCTGCAGTTATGACTGCTAAATTTCTGCACGCGTTTCGTTAAGCGGACAGGTGCCTGTGTACAGTACAAAAGGTTATAGTTCAGGAAGGCGATTTAGTGTTGAACTACGTGAAATGGAGAAAACAGTTGTTGTTAATGCGCCAATTGACCTTATCAATTGCTATTCTGGTCGCTGCTTTGTCACCACTGGCTTGCACCGCTAGCTCTGCTATCATGATGCGTGAGGGTGGTGGCTCACCGCAATATTATCGCACAATCCAGCAGGCAGTAGACGCCGTGCCAGCGTATGACACGGTACCGGTTACCATACGCCTGACCGCCGGCACATTCACGGGGAAAGTGACCATTCCTGCCACGAAGCCTTACATTACCATTCAGGGTGCAGGAGTGGGCAGAACGGTGCTTACTACCGCTCTTAATGCCGGCATG
>JAJZFJ010000261.1:7514-10082 GCA_021805395.1 bacterium | reverse complement strand
AGAGCGCGGCGGTACCGACTACACCTACCACGCCGATGCCCAGGGCAGTACACGCGGCATTACCGCTGGCGGTGCAGTCACAGACGCGGTACTCTACGACGCCTTTGGCAACACCATCAGCCGCTCAGGCAGTACGCCGACACCGGTGCTCTACAATGGTGCTGCAGGCTACCAGTCCGACAGCGCCACCGGGCTGCAGCTGCTTGGCCATCGGTACTACGACCTGAGTATAGGCCGCTTCCTAAGCAGCGACCCGGCACAGGCTGGTACGAACTGGTATGCATATTGCGACAACAGCCCGCTTATTAGAGAGGACGCAAGTGGACTATGTTGGTGGAAACAACTTTTAAAAGTATTATTATGTGTACCGACTGACGCAATAATTGAAGTTGGAGGCTTAGGACCAGAAGATCCTGCTGCCGATGTTGGATGTTATGCTGCCGATGTTAAAATTGCCGAAGCTGTGGACGACCTTGGTGAGACTGGTGCTGAAGGGACCGACGGGAGTACATCTGGTGGTGGTAGTAGTTCTACAGGTGGTAATACAGGTGGATCTACAGGGAGTGATACCGGTGGTAATACTGGATCGGGAGACAACAGTACTGGAGGTGATAACAATTCAACCGGAAACTCTAATAGTGGCAGCATTAATGATAACAGAGGAGGATTTCATGGCTGTGGCAGGGCACAAATTGAACTCCCTAGAGGTACATACACAGAAGACACAATAGGAGGTAGACGTTATTCTGGTCATGCGATAGAAAGAATGGTAGGCAGAGGAATTCCCCCATCTGTAGTAGAAGATACTATCAATAATGGTGTACAGCAAGCAGGTGACGCGAGCGGAACTACTGTGCACACATCATCTAATGCAACCGTCGTAACATCAGATGATGATGGCGGTGTGGTAACATTGTGGCCAAATGGAGGCAGGTGATATATCGATAATTACTCTAATTGCGTTTACGAATAAAACAACCAGTTTTATCTGGTTGTTTTATTCGTAACCTATAATTATTTAACAGGAGATAGGCATTATTATGCGTGTAATATACGATAAGGTTCTAGTTGCAAAATTGACTAATTTAGTCAGAAAAATCTTATTAACTGAATGGGATCCTATTGGCATAGGCCATAGGAAAGAGGTTCAGGATGAATATGATAGTTATATACCTCGTATATGCCTCTTATTGTTAGATAAGGAATCGCATGAGAGAATTGTTGAATATTTAAGAATAGCAGAAGATCATATAGGCATACGACGAAAGACAAACATTGAAAGGATTGAAAGAGTTGCCCGAATACTTGCAGATATAGATATTGATAACATCAAATGAACATGTAAATTTGAAAATAAACATCTTCTTCTATGTATATACCGAATTGATCAGTATTTAAGGAATGATTTACTGAATCGTGCGACCGGTATTACCCTGCCAACAGGAGTGACCGAGAGCTATACATATAACGGGAACTGGCAGCGGGTTGCGCAAACCAACGGCGCCAGCAGCTCTAACGAGCTTTACGAAGGTGCAAGTGCTGGCAGCCCTCTCATCGAGGATGCCAACGCAACCTACACCCCAGGTCTGAGCGAAGAGCGTGGTGGTACCGACTACACCTACCACGCGGATGCCCAGGGCAGTACTCGGGGCATTACCGCTGGCGGGGCAGTGACAGACGCGGTACTCTACGACGCCTTTGGCAACACAATCAGCCGCTCTGGCAGTACGCCGACACCGGTGCTCTACAACGGTGCAGCGGACTACCAGCACGACAGCGCCACCGGGCTGCAGATGCTTGGCCACAGGTACTACGACCCGAGCATAGGGCGCTTCCTTAGCAGCGACCCGGCACAGGCTGGCACGAACTGGTACGCCTACTGCGACAATAACCCGCTGGTAGGTTGTGATCCGACGGGATTGTATTGGTGGTTTGATCCGAACACTGGAATCTTGTACTGGTTCGATCCGACAACGGGCAAGAGTTACGTCAAGGGAAATGGATATTCGGGTCAAAAATGTTACCGAAATGTAAAAGATCAGTATATTCACGATACGGGTCCATTGCCTGAAGGTAGCTATACTATTGGGAAATCAGGTTATGTAAAACCTCTAGGACCGATTTCCATGCCGCTCACTCAGCTTCCGGGGATCAAAATGTATGGCCGTAATGGTTTCTGGATCCATGGGGAGGACGGCAGTGGAAACGCGTCTGATGGGTGCATAGTACTTCCTCCTTTGATCAGAAAGGCAATTAGCAATCGGCAGAAATCAGGTGGCGGGGGGTTCGTACATGTGAGGCCATGGCATGACCATGGAACAGAACTACCCGAATAAGTGATCACTGTTAAATTACACATAGGCTGATAGCAGCTTCATCAGAGTGTCTAGCAGCAAAGGGTCTCGTGTTAAGCAAGGGGATGTTTCTACTTGACCTGCCGACAGAGTAGTCTTCAACGTCGTCGGCAGGTCACTATGGCTGATATATCTTGACTCGAAAACTACAAAGGAACAGTTATGAATAGACGATACAGTTATGGAACATTCGCAATTTTGAGCGTAACGCTCG
>JAJZFJ010000261.1:0-7504 GCA_021805395.1 bacterium | reverse complement strand
CATCAGTGCGCATCTCGGTAATATTTCGTGCACGTTCAAAATGAAAGTAGATACTGCAGATTATCCAGATCAGGAATCAATACTTTATTGGGGTATTTTTACGGACGCGATTGGAAGGACAGCAAATTATCGCTGTACAAGACTACTAGTGTCGGTCGGCAAGCAAGTAGTATCAGTCCCTGAGGACGTCTATATAGGTTTGACTAATATTGAGATGGTCAAAATTGTAAAAATTCCTGGCAAAAGAGCCTTTGCTATTCATATTGGGGCAAGTGACGGGGCGGATGGATATTGGGGTGTGATCAATGTCAACTTTACGTCAGGATATAACCGTGATCACTACTATTCAATAACCTCACGAGCATTAAGGAACGGCGAATTTCCTAAGCGCTACTACGAGACAACAATTTACCACATGGAGTAACACCGAAACTTAATTGAGCAACGCCCTCACATTCTTTTCTTAGTCCTACCTTCTAGCTGACGATTGTGAAATAGCCGCAGCTTGCAAACGAGATTTGATGATTAGCTACCAGCACAATGCCGCCAACACTTGCAATGCGACTAATGAACCCACGGTGCAGACCGACAGCAACGGTACGGTTCAGGATACAGCCCATGATGCAGATGGATTCATTATCAGCTACACCTACGATGGCTCTAACCACTGACAGGTGAGATGCGAGGAAGTGGCAGCGGCTCCAACGGCTATACCGATACCTTTACCTACGACCACAACGAGAACAGACTGACAGAAGACAGCAATGTGGGTGGTACTGAAGTCAACAGCACATACACTTACGACAACCACGACCACCTTCTGACAGCCGGTTCCAAACACTACACATACAATGTTGCTGGCGACTCCCTGAGTGTAACTACTTTTCATGTCTCGACTCATTGTAATGCGGAATCATTTATTTTCATCATAAAATTTCAGATGATGAGCTATAATTAGTAAGAAGATTTTACTTATCCTGCAGGGTAAATCCCTACGCATATTGTGCCTTATGAATTTCTCGAAATATATACTTTCTTACTCAACCATTGACAGCAGGATCGGTTTTTCTATACTCGAACGGATATGAATTGAAAAAATACAAATGATGGAGGATATTGTTGTTAATTGACTATAGTTTAGAATTTCTGGATTCTAAAGTGAACAATAAGCTGCTGCCACCGTTCCTGCAGAACGATGGCCATACTGAAGAAGATTCATCGTTTTCTTTCATAACTCTTCGAATTAAAGTAAGTGATAACTCGAATATATCGATAACATTGAATGAATTGTCAATAAATTTTTATACCCAATTATTCAAAGAGACTCATCTTCATGAACATTACCATCTCTATCTGTTCTATTGGAGAAAATCCAATTCAAAACACAAAACCAAAATCTCCAATATATGGGAGTATTATAATAATGATATCATCAACTCAATGCCAAACAAAATCGACTTTCATTATAAACAGGATGATTCCCAAATTTTCTCTGGTTTGATACAGATACATCTAGATCAGCTGAAACTACTTGAAAGTCTTAAAAGCCATAGAGGAATACTAATCCTATCTGCCAGCATTGAGCAAACATATGATTCACTGGTCAACTTGAGTTATCTTATGAATACTGGCTCAAAAGCATTCTATAGTGTTAGGGTTAATATGCATAATGACATTGTGTTATGCCAAATGCATGAATATGACATTTTCAATTATTCAACCATGACATTTGTCTTATCGAATAAAACACTTAATCAATTCTTTCGAGCTGCCTTTGCTTAGATATTAAAGATTGTATCACTATCAGTATAACACAGCCCTAAATACTTCCGTATGTTACATATGCTTTTACAAGAAGGAATATATATGCAGATTGAATATCGTTATGAATTGAATGATTGCATTGACATTGATAATTTTTATAAATATGTTAACTTAAATCGTTTTAATAAGAACTCACTGAATATAAATAACATATCAGTTGCAATATTTTCGGTTACGAACAGAGATAGATCTCTAAACCAAAATACTTTGCGAAAAGTATGTTATCGATTTATGCTTGATACTTTATCACAAACCTCATTTTTCCAAAATTATTCGATATATATTCTGTATTCAGATGATCACTGGGTTCCAACCAGTCGTATCAATTCATATCTTAAATTATGGAAGAGGCAAGCTTATCAATGTTTCCAGAATATTGAACCCAAAATAGATATTGAAATCAAACAAGAACACCTATCAAGATACGCTGGCATCGTTAAGTTACCTATTACATATCATAAAATATATTTCTCTCATACCATACCTATTGGTAGACTGATATTTTCACAGAACTCATTATGTGATCAGATGACTATAGAAACATACGACTCTCTGCTGCATCAGAAATATCATAATGAATACTATGAACAGCTATTATCTGATAACAGGATAGTTATGTCTGCTAACTATGAAGAAGATTTTTGCGGATTATTTAATGTGACACTATTATTAAATAATGATAATGCACAATATTTCAGATTATAAATCCATATGCACGAAATGAATGCATGTAACCTTACGGTCTTAACATAATTTATTCATATGAACATGCCTCATGCACATTCAGAGTGAATATATTCAAACCACTATGAAAAGTGCCAATCAGATGGTTCGCACAAACACAAATAAAATCGCTGAATTCAGCAAAGTGATTTTAGGATGCATGATAATGAACAATAATATTAGCCAACAAGATTTGATTTACAGCCTGACTGGCCAAAGAGTGTATAAAGTTTGTCTAGAACCATGGGCTTGCGGATTTTCAACAAATGAAGTATGTGTTTATATCGAAGCAGAATGGATATTATATGATTCTGAAAACAAAATTATTGATCAATACCAAAATGATTTAATTCACAGAAATGAGTTTCATCTATGGAAAATATTGCATTCAGATATTTTGCAGGTGGAGATCGATTATAAACAATCCACTAACGTGAAATTTTCATTTAGTAACTCCTTATCCTTATTATTAATGGGGAATGATGACGGGTTGGAAGACTATTCATTTCAATGGTTCAACAACAAAAATATGTCAATAGTGTGTAACCAAAATCTCGACTAAATTATATCGACCAGTTCAATTTGAGCAAGATTATTCATGGGTTTAAATGATATTTGACCTCTTATTCACGTCATTGTCTTTAAACCCAGCCAATTGTTGCGCGTGATTCCAGAGATTAATCCATTTCACACACAACAGTAATATTTCTCAAAAGTTCTTAATCACTGTCAAAGCCCCGCCTGAACCAGATCGTTCACACGAAGCATACCTACGCATCGCCCAGTTCTATTTAATACGGGTGCAACAGATACCGGACGTGCCCTTCCTGTCATAAGCTGAAGTGACTCGTATGCTAGCTGGTCTGGATAGAGGGTAACGGCAGGTGTGGCATTCATAATGTCGCTAGCGGTAAGATGAAAGCCCTCTTCTATTCCTCTAAGCAGTCCACGACGAATATCGGACTCCGCTACCATTCCAAGCATGGGGCCATCCTCATTCTGTACCGCAATTGCTCCCATGTGTGCAGCTGTGAAAGCCGATACCAGGTTAATGTAGCTTTCAGATGGCTCTACGTACACTGGCTGGCCATGCAGATCTGGCATCACATCGCAAACGCGAAGTGTAAGACGCCTCCCTAACCGCCCTCCAGGGTGATTCATGGCATAGTCATCGGCTGTTAAACCACGCAGCTTTTGCAGGGTCATAGCCAGCGCATCACCAATAGCTATCGCGACTACTACACTCGTGGTGGGTGCAAGGTTGAGAGGACAGGCCTCACGCTCAATGGAGGCATCCAGCACTACATGAGACCGGTTTGCCAGTGTAGATTCCCGGTTTCCTACAATCGCGATAATAGGCACTTCCCGAACAAGTAGTGCGGGAAGTATGGCGTTCAGCTCTTCACTCTCACCACTGTTGCTAAGTATTATCAGCACATCCCCTCTGGATACTATCCCAAGGTCACCATGAACGGCATCCGATGGGTGCAGATATACTGCAGGACAGCCAGTGGATGTGAGAGTTGCTGCTATTTTGTGTGCTGCAATGCCAGATTTTCCTACTCCTGTAGTAATTACCTTGCCGGTGCAGTTTTCAAGGAGTTGTAGAGCATTGATAAATGAAATACCCAGTCTGTCCGTCGCATGCTGGATGGCGCTGCTTTCCACCCGTAATGTCTCTTTCCCGAATTCCAGCATCTCTCTGCCAGTCATGCGCTCTCCAATACAGTCTGTTCACGCCACCAGTTCAAAATATCTTCAAGGGTCATGTCGAGTGTGTATTCAGGTACCCATCCGGTGGCTGCCTTCAGCATCTGAGAGTTACCGGTGGAACATTGTATATCAGATGGTCTCAACCTGTTAGGATCCAGTTCGGTAGTTGTTTCCACTGAACACAGAGCCTGCAGCTTCTCCAGGGCACTTAGCATACTGACAGGTGCTCCGGTGGCAATGTTGAGAGTTTCACCAGGAGAAGCATGATAGAGCATAAGACTATATGCTCTCACTACATCCCGCACATCCAGCAGATCCCTCAATGCAGAAAGGTTTCCAACTCTAAGAACTGGAGGCTCCAGTCCCGCCTCAATTCTTGCCAGCTGCCTCGCAAACGAGGAGAGAGCAAAACTCGGCCGCTGCCCTGGCCCTATATGGGCAAACGGGCGTGCAATCATGCAAAAGCCCTTATATCCTTTGGCTGCACTCTCCATCTCAATTTTGCTGTCAGTATATGCCCCATACCTCCACAATGGTCCAATTGGATCCTGCTCGGTTGCGGGGCGATTTGCATCTGTGTCTCCATATACATATCCCGTACTAGCAAGTAACACCTTGGGGAAAGGGGAAATAGAGGCAGCTGCATCCAGCAAAACACGCGAACCCTCCACATTCACCTTAAAGACAGCATCTCTGTCTGAGGCTGCTCCAGAAGATAGTGCGGCTAGATGCACAATTGCATCTGGCATCACAGATTTCACCAGTGATTCTAAACCTGGCTTGTCGCATATATCACCGGAAAGATGTTTTACCTGGGTTAGGCTGGTTTCAGTAGCACTGTGGTCTAATGCAAAGATCTCCACACTGGCATCGGCAGCTACCAGATGGGAGATCAAATGCTGACCTACAAAACCGCTTGCTCCTGTTATGAGAACACGCATGCGGCTTACACATCTCCTCCATTTTTGAGATATTTTGTCCAGCGTGCAACGTCAGAGTCCACCATCATCTCAACAAGTCCTTTAAAATCAACCTCTGGTGTCCAGCCCAGCCTGGTACGTGCTTTGGTACTATCACCTACAAGAAGATCAACTTCTGCTGGCCGATAGAATTTGGGATCCTGTACAACATACTCTTTCCAGTCTAAACCAACCCTTGCAAATGCAACCTCCACAAGCTCTTCCACCTTGTGAGTCTCATCTGTTGAAATCACATAGTCGTCTGGTTTATCCTGCTGAAGCATCAGCCACATTGCCACAACGTAATCACCTGCAAATCCCCAGTCTCGCCTTGCATCCAGATTGCCCATTCTCAACTCTTTTTGCAATCCCAGTTTAATGCGGGCGGCAGCATCTGTCACCTTCCGAGTAACAAATTCCAGCCCCCTGCGTGGAGACTCATGGTTGAATAGAATTCCTGAGCATGCAAACAGATCGTAGCTTTCTCTGTAGTTCACGGTAATGTAATGTCCATAGACTTTTGCTACACCGTATGGACTTCTTGGATAGAACGGAGTCATCTCGCTTTGAGGAGTCTCTCTCACCATCCCAAACATCTCCGAGGAGGATGCCTGATAAAATCGTATATTTGTGTTTACAAGTCTAATTGCTTCCATTATTCTTGTTACACCCAGGGCGGTAAACTCACCAGTCAGTACTGGCTGATTCCAGCTGGTTGGCACAAATGACTGTGCTGCCAGATTGTACACCTCATCGGGATTAGTTTTTTTAATGGCATCAATCAGTGAGTACTGATCTAGTAAATCTGCCTGAACCAGTTCAAGTTTGTCTTCGATATGACTAATACGTTCAAAAGTTTCTGTACTTGAGCGGCGGACAGTCCCCACTACCCGATAGTCTTTAGACAGTAGCAGTTCTGCAAGATAAGATCCATCCTGCCCAGTGATTCCGGTAATTAAAGCTGTTTTCTTAGACATTATGTCTCCTATTGATTACAGAGTAATAACTCTTTAGTAATTGATCGAAACTTGATGCTTTCAAATTGGGAAGATTTTGCATCAGGAAATTTTAGCAGATAGAATTGTATACCCTCAAACTTCACTGTTGATGACAACGGAGTGGATTGCCAGCACCTGCTTCAGCAGTGGCTCCAGTTGATGGAGCGGCAGCATCGTGGCCGCATCAGATAGACCTTTCTCTGGCTCAGGATGTACCTCCAGAAAGAGACCATCTATCCCCACCGCAGACGCTGCTCTAACAAGATGAGGAATAAACTCTCGCATCCCGCCAGACGCAGTCCCGCCTGAGGCTGCTCCCGGACGCTGCACACTGTGTGTGCCATCAAATATCACCGGAAACCCCAGAGAACGCATCTGAGGCAGACCAGTCATATCGACAACCAGTGTATTATAGCCGAATGAGGACCCACGTTCAGTGAGCAACAGGCTATTATTGCCAGTTTCAGTAACTTTCAACACCGCGTTCTTCATATCCATAGGAGACAGGAACTGTCCTTTTTTAACATTTATTACTTTACCCGTATTTGCTGCTGCATGTATAAGGTCTGTTTGACGGCTAAGAAATGCAGGAATCTGAAGCACATCACACACTTCAGCTACCGGTTCACACTGCCATGTTTCATGAACATCTGTTAATACTGGTACATTCAATGCACTTTTTATGCCAGCAAGTATCTCCAATCCCTTTTCCATCCCAAATCCCCTAAAGGAACCGCCAGATGTTCTGTTCGCTTTATCAAAACTTGCTTTAAAGATGTAGCTAATTCCCAGCCTCCTGGCAATCGCCTGCGCTTCTTTGGCAACATATGTGCAGAGTTCCGCGCTCTCTATTACACAGGGACCTGCAATTAATACCAAAGGATTCGCAGGCACACCAATGGAGAAGCCTTCTTGGGAATTACCTACTTTTACCTGTTCCACTGTCTGTTTCATCGTACCTGCTCTCTTAATGTGTGAGGACTATTGTGCATTGTTGCAACCTTCGACAGCACACTCTGCACTTTGCGTGCCTGATGCTCTACATTGAAATGTTTAAGAATAGCAGCGTGTGCCGCTTCACCACTCTTCAATCTTGCCCGACTGTCTCGCAGAAGGGTAACAATAGCTGATGCCAGGGAAGCGGGCTTAGAAGGTTCTACCAGTTTGAGAGAAGTGCCTTCAGGATCACATTCAGGAATACCACCTGCACGCGATGCTACACAGGCTCTGTACGATGCCATAGCTTCCAGGAGTGCTACCGGAAACATCTCATCCTTGGATGGAAGC
>JAJZFJ010000092.1 GCA_021805395.1 bacterium | reverse complement strand
GCACCATTACGCTCGGAAACCGCCAGGCAGTTGCATTCCTCCCAGTTGCCGGGGTGAAAGTGGAGGAGTTGGCGGATGCTGCACAGCTCTCATCGCTGGCGGACGAGACGCCAGAAGGACGCAGCATTGTGGTACTGGCAAAGGAGAAGTATGGCTTAAGAGGCAGAGAGCTATCGGAGCACGAGGCTGTTTTCATTCCGTTCACTGCACAAACCCGCATGAGTGGTGTTGATGTTGATGGAATGCAGGTTCGCAAGGGTGCAGGTGAGGCTGTTAAGGGCTGGATTAAAGAGAAAGGCGGCGTTATCCCCACAGAGCTTGATGAACTCACCTGCCGTATCGCCTCCCAGGGAGGAACGCCGCTGGTTGTTTCGCTGAACGACAAGGCACTGGGTGTTATTCAGTTGAAGGACATTGTGAAAGGCGGCATGCGGGAGAGATTTGACCAGTTAAGAAAGATGGGCATTAAAACTGTGATGATTACAGGAGACAATCCTCTTACAGCAAAGTCCATTGCAGATGAGGCTGGAGTGGATGACTTTTTGGCTGAGGCAAAGCCTGAAGATAAAATGGCACTCATTAAAAAAGAGCAGGAGGGCGGCAGGCTGGTCGCGATGACCGGTGATGGAACCAATGATGCCCCTGCGCTTGCTCAGGCAGATGTTGGTGTGGCGATGAACACAGGTACGCAGGCTGCAAAAGAGGCTGGCAATATGGTGGATCTGGACAGTAACCCCACCAAACTGATTGAGGTGGTGGAAATAGGAAAGCAGCTTCTGATGACGAGAGGCGCCCTCACCACATTCAGCATTGCGAACGATGTTGCCAAGTACTTTGCAATTATTCCAGCAATGTTTGCTGCAACATACCCGGCACTGGGTGCCCTCAATATCATGCACCTGTCCAATCCGCATTCAGCTATTCTGGCAGCGGTTATTTTCAACGCCATCATCATCATTGCGCTCATACCGTTAGCCCTGCGCGGAGTGCCTTATCATCCTATGAGTGCAGCACAGGTATTAAGGCGGAATCTGGTGCTTTATGGAATTGGCGGGCTTCTAGTGCCGTTTCCAGGCATCTTCATTATCGATCGCCTGCTGGTTCTATTCCATCTGGCGTGAGGCAAATTAGGAGAACACAATGTTAAAACAGATAAAAGCTTCCATACTGGTTACACTCCTTTTCACACTTTCCATGGGACTTTTGTTCCCATGTGTGATTACACTACTGGGCAAGGCACTCTTTCCTTTCCAGGCGAATGGAAGCCTCATTACAAAGGATGGGGTGGTAATTGGGTCAAAACTGATTGCACAGAGCTTCACCTCTGCTAAGTACTTCCAGCCAAGAGCTTCGGATGCAGGCAGCGGATATGATCCCACCAGCTCTGGGGGTACTAACCTTGGGCCAACAAGCCAGAAGCTTATCGATGGAGCACACCCGCTCCTTCCCAATGGCAAACCAGATACAGCGAACGCATTCAGCGGTATTGCAGATCTTGCCACGGCATACAGAGCTGAAAATGGTCTGGCAGCTGATGCACCTCTACCGGCAGATGCTGCAACATACTCAGCAAGCGGACTGGATCCCGATATCAGTCCTATGAACGCACACCTGCAGGCGGCGAGAGTGGCAAAGGCACGTGGGGTTCCTGTTAGCGATGTGGAGCGGCTGGTGAACAGCCACACTCGCGGGCGTACATTTGGGGTTCTTGGAGAACCAGTGGTGAACGTGCTAGAATTGAATTTGGCATTGGACAAAATGTATCCCGCCAAATGTTTGGAGTGAGCGGATGAAGAATCTGCGTGTTCAGCTGCTGTTAAGTCACCTGCTGCCTGTTGCACTTATGGTGATAGTGATGGCAGGCGGCATCTATAATTTCTTTCGGCTGAGCCATGCCATAGATCTCATTCTGCGTAACAACTATCGCAGTGTGATAGCAGCCCAGAATATGAAAGAATCTCTTGAAAGGCAGGATAGTGCTGCTACGTTCTATCTTGCCGGACAGGAGACAAAAGCCCGCTCGCAATACCAGCAAAACTGGCCAAAATTTCAATCCGCTTATAATCTGGAAGCTCATAATATCACAGAGCCGGGGGAACAGCAGATGGCCAATGCGATCGGCCGTCTGTTTCCTGTATACAGGAAGGATATAGAAAAGCTGCTGTATGCTTCGCCTGCAATGCGTTCCCAGGCGGCACGATCATACTACTTTTCAGTGCTGGAACCTCTGTTTCTACGAATAAAGTCGCATGCTCAGGATGTTCTGAATGTGAACCAGAGTGCAATTCTGAATGCAGATACGCGTGCCCGGCACCAGGCAGAGCGGGCATCACGCAACAGCATTCTGGTAACAGTTGGTGCCTTTGCAGTGGCACTTGTGATGGTCTACTGGACGCTGCGAGCATCCCTCACACCCTTACGCTCTCTTGCGATGCAGGCTGAGGAGATCGGCAGAGGCCACCTAAACCAGAGAATAGCGCTATATCGTTCCGACGAGATTGGAACCCTGGCAGATACCTTTAACAAGATGTCTGAAAGGCTCCTGGAGGCGAGAAGGCTGGGTGAAGAACGGCTTCACCGGGCTGAAAGAATGTCGGATGCAGCGCTCCAAAGTCTGTATGATCCAGTGCTTGTGACAGATTCCGAGGGCAGAATTGTCTACATGAACCCCGCTGCAGAGATGCTGTTTGGAAGCAATGAGCAGGCAGTTGGCGGCAGGGTAGCACAGGTTATTCACGAACCCATGATAGCCCAGTCAGTGGCAAATGCACTCACGGATGGCGGCAAAGAGCCATCCAGGGATGAGGAGTATCTCACACTCACGGAGGGCGAACGCAGCAGTACCTACAGGCTGCGTGCCACTCCTATGCATGATAATGAGGGCAACCTGCTGGGATCGGTAGCAGTTCTGGATGATATTACTCGCCTGCGTGAACTGGACAGAATGAAAACCGAGTTCATCAGTGTCGCCTCGCATGAGCTTCGCACTCCCGTTACCAGCCTTCTGCTGTCGGTTCAGCTTCTTCAGGAAGGTGCAGCTGGGTCACTTTCTGAAGATCAGAAGCAGGTGGTGCTGGCACAGAGCGAAGATCTGAAACGGCTTGAGAAACTGATGCGTGATCTGCTGGATGTGACGCGGCTTGAGGCAGGAGTTGCGCCGCCTGTGCTGACAAGCGTACCTCCGTCTGCACTCGTGGAGGCTGCACTGCAGACGGTCGCAGGGCCAGCTGAATCGGCAGGCGTAAGGCTCCTGGCAGAGACAACACAATCTCTGCCAAATGTGGAGGCAGACAGCGGACAGATTGTGAGAGTGCTTGTGAACCTGCTAACCAACGCAATAAGGCATACACCCCGTGGTGGGAAAGTAACGGTCTCATTAAATGTGCACGAAAACCTGATTGATTTTGGAGTGGAAGACACCGGATCCGGCATTCCACAGGAGTACCTGGCACGCATATTCGAGCCATTTGTGCAGGTACCCGGTGCCACTCGCGGTGGAGCAGGGCTTGGTCTTTCAATTGCACAGGGGATAGTGCTTGGTCATGGCGGGAAGATTGCAGTTACCAGTAACAGAAACGGTTCCAGTTTCCACTTCTCCCTGAAGATAAGCAGTAAGGAGGATTTGAATGCAAACGATTCTCGTGGTTGATGATGAAACAAACATACGCATGATGGTGAGAATGGCACTTCAGCATGAAGGCTACAAAGTGGAGCTTGCCTCAGATGGTGTGGATGCACTGGAGCGGTTTAGTGACGGCACAGGCATAGACCTGGTGCTGCTGGATCAGAGAATGCCCGGTATGGAAGGGCTGGATGTACTGAGGGAGATGCGAAAGAGGAATCCGACTGCCAAGGTGATTATGGTGACTGCATATGGTACCGTGGATCTTGCTGTGCAGGCAATGAAAGACGGTGCAAACGACTTCCTGCGCAAACCCTTCACCACGGAGACATTGCGGGGTGCAGTTGCAGCAGCACTTAAATCACCACAAACAGAGGGGGAAACTCCTGCCGGCATTACATTCGGATTAACCACAATCAATGGGTTTAGAATTGAGTTTATGGGACATTCGGGAAAAATAGGCAGCTTTGGTTTTCATCAGGAGTTCACATTACGAAGCCCGCATGGTGACACATCCGTTTGCACAGTTGCACTACCATCCTACATGCTGGAACTGGTGAAGGCTCATGCAGACAGAGATCAGATGCCGGGAGGCGAGCGGTTCTGGACCGCACTTTGTGAGGAGGCACTGGCTAACTACCTGTGGCAGAATGCGGAGTTCCCTCCGAATGCTACCCTCACCGTTGAGGATCTCACTACCAGCCTCAAAAGGTTCGTGGATACCGTTCTTGCAGCTTAGCATACTGCAGCTGCTGGAATGAAGGAGACAGCTTGGAAAGAGAGAAGGTAAATACGGATACACGGCCCGATCCTGAGGAGCTTTTAGCAAAAATTCAGCGGCAGACCGATTCCAAAACGGGACGTTTGAAGGTCTTTCTGGGCTTCGCTGCGGGTGTTGGGAAAACGTTCGAGATGCTAACCGAAGCCGCCAGGCGTAAGCAGCGAGGGCAGGATGTGGTAATCGGTTACGTGGAGACGCATGGCAGAAAAGGTACTGTGGAGCAGCTGGGCGACATTGAGATCATCCCCCGCAAACAGGTGCAGTACCGTGGCGTTGTAGTGGAGGAGATGGATACCGAGGCAATCATCAAACGGCATCCACGCTGGTGTCTGGTAGACGAACTGGCCCACACAAATGCGCCAGGCTCTGCGAGGCAGAAACGGTGGCAGGATGTTCAGGAGATACTTGCGGCAGGCATCAACGTCCTCACAACCCTGAATGTGCAGCATCTGGAGAGCCTCAACGACACCATCCACGATGTAACTGGCGTTTGGGTGAAAGAGACCGTGCCAGACAGAATTGTGCATGATGCCGATGAGGTTGTGATGATCGATATCACGCCTAGGGCACTTATCAATCGCCTTGAACGCGGTGATATCTACCCGCAGGAGCGCATTGAAAGGGCAATGGCGAACTGGTTCAAGGATTCGAACCTGAATGCCCTCAGAGAGATAGCCCTGCGGGAAGTAGCGCACGAGGTGGACGAAGCTCAGACTGAAAAAGCCGGAAGCAGCACTGCCGCACCTGCAGTGCACGACAGCGTGATGGTGTGCATCAGCCCTTACTGCTCCTCTCTCCGACTTATCCGTAGAGGCTGGCGCATTGCTCAGAGGCTGCATGCCGACATTGTTGCCGTTCATGTGGAAAACAAACCGCCTACGCAGGAGCAGCAGGAGTTTCTCCGTAACGATTATGCCCTGGTGGATCGACTGCAGATACCGCTTGTGATCCTTCATGGTGATGTTGCAGACCAGCTTATTCGGTATGCCAGAGAACACAGGATTACCCAGATAGTGATTGGGCACTCTCAGCATAATCTATGGCATGAGATCGTTGAAGGCTCTATTATCACAAAACTAACCCGAGCACTTCGTGCGGTAGACATTTTGATAGTGGCTGCTGCGGAGGACACCAAGGCCGGATAAACGGATTCACTAGATTGTGTATGTGCAGACAGATATCCGCTGTACGCTTACATCAGCATTAATCTTAATTCGAGATATAATATGCAGTTATGAAACGAACGGATAACAACCCATACCAGCTGTGGCTGTTTGCAGCATGCATGTTTCTGCTTGCTGTGGTGGGAGTTGTAAGCTGTTTCAATGGCTACATTATGAATGAACAGCAGCAGGAGCTCCAGGATAATGGACAGCGTGCCGAGGGAATCGAACGTGGTGGGTACGAAATCAGAACAGGCAGATTTAGTGTTGAGTATGGAGTGAAATATCTGTTTACGGTTGGTGGACGTACATACTATGGCGACAGCCCTGTAAGTCATTCGTTCTACCGATCGATCCAAGCTGGCACTCCCACTGAGGTGCTGTATCTGCAAAACAAGCCTTCCATCAACCTGGATAGCGCATCAAGGAACAGTCATGAGGGTGTGAATGTGATGCTGGCGGGATTTCTCAGTGCAGCAGCTGGTACCAGCATTGGTATCTTCATTCTCGTTTCAGCAAAACAGGCTAAAAAGAAAGCTCCCGCAAACAGAAAGAAGTGATTAGCATCTATATTTGCATAAGCATGAGTGCAAACGGCAGATCACTCACATCAATGTGCAAGGACCGCGCTGCATACTGGTATGAAACATGAATATACACAGATGGCGTATCATAGGTGGGATGCGTACAATCTACGAACCAGATTAAGTTCCACATAAAGGTTTCAATATTCAATATGACTACTACAGAAACTCCTCCCACTGATCAGCTTAAAGGCTGGTGGAAAAGGGAGAACCAGCGTCGTCAAACGCACCTTCTTATACTGCTTAGTATTGTAATATTACTCATTGCCTACTTTTACTATATTTCAGCTTCGGGTAGAACGGGAATAGTGAACGGAATTAGTTTCAATACCAAAGGGATGATTACGTTCATAAAAGAGGACAGCACAGGGAATACCCGGCTGGACTGCATCCGTTCAGACGGCTCACACCTCACACCCCTCACCCTGTCTGGAGATACATCGGACAAAGAGAATCCCGCCTGGACAGTTCATGGGCATCATGTGGTGTATATCTCGAACCTGCATAACGCCAGCACTGCACAGATTTTTGTTCTGGGCACGGGTGACCCGGTACAACTAACCTATGGCAATTTCCGTAAAGACTACCCAGTCTGCAGTTCAGACGGAAAGCATGTGGCATTCATCACACAGGGTTTTGTGAAAACAGTGTATCTCAATGGAAACAATGTAAGACAAATCCTTCCCCTTCCAATTGCGGGTAACTCACCGGGTGTTGATGCATCTGCTTTCACACTTGATCCTAAAGGACCTTATGTCAAGATAGCATACGGGCCCGATGGGGTTGCACTGGCGGGAACTCAACAGCTTTCTTCTCAGGATAATATGGATATGCCGGGTCTGGCAGGTGATGAAGAGGCAATTCGTGCCCTCACTGCGAACGCATCCTCAGCAGCCACACTTGATATTGGCAGATTTACCGACTTCAGCTGGAGTGATACGCCAGATCAGGTTAAAAACAGCAACGTACTGATGACAAGCTATGCGGAAAGACTTGTTACCGACCCCATTACCCACAAAGACATTTACACGGGCGGGATAGATATCTGGAATCTCAACCAATCTCATCCTCAACCCAAGCCTCTCGTCATCATGGAGGGGTATACTATTATGCCGCACCATATAGCCTGGTCTCCCAATGGGAAGCAGATTGCGTTTGATGCATACAAACTGAATAAAGATGGTTCACGCACTCCACTGGGTATCTATATTGTGCGAACGCCAAACGCTCCAACAGTGATAACACAGAAAGAGACAATTCCGCCAGCAATGATCCCGGCATCCGCGTTGGCTATACCAGAGAGGCCAATATGGTCTCCTGATGGCTCACAGTTATTGTATGAGGTAAGAAGGCCATCTGGTAAGCATGATATATGGGTAGTGAACAGCGACATGACAGATGCTGTGAACCTCACGCAAGGCGCTAAGGATCACAGTGACAACATAGACCCAGCATGGTCACCGGCACATTAAAATCAATGAGGATTCCAGCTGAAGTTAACAGGCACCACAAAGAGACCCCTGCTATCGCGATTACGGCTATTGCTGTTGATAGTGGGGCCAGGGATAATTGCCGCCAACGCCGATAACGACGCTGGCGGTATTCTTGGCTATTCTCAGGCTGGTGTTCAGTATGGTTACAAGCTTCTCTGGATCCTCGCATTATCCACAATCAGCCTTGGTGTCTGCCAGGAGATGTGTGCCCGTATGGGAACAGTCACTGGCAAAGGTCTTGCAGATCTGATCCGAGAAGAGTATGGAGTAAAAATCTCCATATTCGCTATGGCAGTCCTTCTAATCGCGAATTTCTGTACCACCGTCTCCGAGTTCGCAGGAATTGCAGCTTCGTTTGAAATGTTTGCACTCCCCTGGATTCGCTTCCTGGTTATCCCCGTCACAGCCTTTGCTGTCTGGTTTCTTATCACACGGGGCAGCTATAAACGTGTGGAGAAGGTACTGCTGTATGCATCCTTCATCTATCTTGCCTACATAGGAGCCGCACTGCTTGCACACCCTGTATGGCCCCATGTGCTGCTAAGGACGATATGGCCGGGCAAGCTGAGCTGGAATACAGCATACATTTTTATGATTGTGAATGTAGTTGGTACAACCATAACTCCCTGGGGCCAGTTCTACATTCAATCCAGCGTGAGAGACAAGGGAATTCGCCCGGATCAGTACCGTATAACCCGCCTGGATGTGCTGTTTGGCGCCTTTTTCACCAATTTCATAGCATTTTTCATCATGGTGGTTTGCGCAAAAACTCTCTACCCCATCTATCTGGCAAATAACAACGCCGTGAATACCAACGATGCCGGCGCAATTGCTATTGCCCTTCGCCCCCTTGCTGGGCAGTGGGCATCCATACTGTTCGCGGTCGGCCTGTTCAATGCATCGCTGTTTGGAGCCATAACAGTGCCCGTATCCACCGCGTACGCCATCACAGAATCACTTGGCTGGGAATCGAGCCTCGGACGCCGTGCACGAGAAGCCCCGCTGTTTACAGGAGTGATAGCACTGCTCCTGGCACTGGCAGCAATCCTTGTACTTGTGCTGGGCAACCATCCGAATGCACTGGGCAATCTCATTATTCTTCCAAACATTGTGGGAGGAATTCTGCTGCCAATTATACTTGTCCTGCAGCAGATGCTTGTGAACAACCGGCGTCTGATGGGTACTCACACCAATTCCAGGCTTTTTGATGTGCTCTCATGGAGCACTATTGGTGTGTTAACAGTGCTTGCTTTTGCCGTGGTACTCGAGAATGTTGTTCCCCCAGTTATGAACTATGCTGCCGGCATACATATTATCTCCCCGCACCTTGCTCACTCCATTAACCATCTGTTTGGAAGCTAATTTCCCCCTAAAAGTTTATATGAATTATGCATCTGTACAGCAGGAATCCTCTTCAGAAATGCGTAACATTAGGTTATCTTCTCGGTGAAAATTGGGTTCGGAGGAATCAAAATGCATAATGCAGTACTATCATCAGATCAGATTGATCACTTCATTCAGAACGGCTGGGTTAGACTGGAAGAGGCTATCAAACGGGCAGATGCTCTGGCTGTTCAGGACTATCTGTGGGAGCATGTGGAGAAGCGGGGTGTGCTGAAAGCTGACAAGTCCACATGGACGCAGCCTATGGTGCATATCAAGGAAGCCTATTCGGACGGACCATTCCAAAACTGCCAGACCGAGCGCTTAACTAATGCAATTTTAGATCTGGTTGGCGAAGGCAGATGGTCTGAGCAGGGTAAAGAGGTTACATGGGGATGGTGGCCTGTGAACTTCTCGCAGGGAGCTGATGAGCCATGGACAGTGCCGGTTCATGGCTGGCACTGGGACGGCATCCATTTTCGCCACTACATCGATGCACCTGACCAGGGACTGCTGCTGCTTCCAATGTTCTCAGACACCATTCCGCATGGAGGTGCCACAGTGATTGCAGAGGGTTCCCACAAGCTAACCGCACGTTATCTTAACTCCAAACCGGAAGGAGTTGAACTGGGTGCGGGCATTCAGGGTTGTATTGCAGAGAACCTGTGGCTTCAGCAGCTGGTGGGAAAAGCGCCACTGCCTGAAGGTGAGAATAGAGTGAACTACTTTATGGACAAGTATACAACCGATGAAAATGGCATCAGGCTGAAAGTGGTGGAGGCTGTAGCCAATGCAGGCGACGTGTATATGTGCCATCCATTTCTGTTTCATGCCGCCGCTCAGAACCATAGCAAAACACCACGCTTTATGTGCAATCGAACGGTGAAGTTAACCCAGCGGCTGCATATCCATGATGATACCACTGACCTGTCACCCCTGGAAATATCGGTGAGAGCTGCTCTTGAGGCAGGCGGTCACGCCGTAGCTGTCTGAGGGTTGGGGGTAACGGCACAATGCTTGGAGGCGTTGTTCGTGCCGGTCGGAGGGGATGAATCCCCTCCCTGGGTAGACAGCACCCGCCTGCGCGGGT